>NZ_JBRESC010000023.1:0-64670 GCF_056726085.1 Vibrio sp. 2433-A1 | reverse complement strand
CATCAAAGGGGCGAAGCGGAAGTTGCTTTTGGCTATATTCACTTCCCTTATTTTCCCCGCAAAAGAGTAAATGTCTTCAAACAAATACTTATGGATAAAGCTCAGCCCTGCAAATGTCCCGACTTCTACATTGTGAAGTTCACCTGAGTCAAACAGCTCACGCGCCTTTTTTTTGCTAAGCTTTTCTTCCACTTTTGAAAGGTCAACTTGGTTTGTGATATTGAGTTTATTGTCTAAGATCATGCATGATTCTCCGCTGATTCTATCTCTGCGACAATGGCGTCAATATCCGTGCGTAATTGAGTAATGTTTGCAACGGTTGTTTTTAGCTCTTCGTTAAGCTTTGTGATGTCAATGGCCTCACGGGTGTCTTTAGGCTCAACATAAGCACTCACCGAAAGGTTATAGTCATTTTTTTCAATGTCACCGATATCCATGTTTTTAGCGACATGTTCAATCTCCCCTTTACCGTCGAAGATCGTCATAATTTGATCGATATGCTCATTCAAAAGCACGTTGTTATTCGTAGCTTTATCGAAGAAATCCTCACCACTGGCGTCAATAAATTGAATGGAATTCTCTTTTTTGTTTTTTGAAAGCACTAAGATGTTGACGGCGATTGACGTGCCAAAGAACAGATTAGGCGCAAGTGATATCACGGTTTCGACGTAGTTATTGTCAACTAAATACTGTCGGATTTTCTTCTCAGCGCCACCACGATAAAAAATGCCAGGGAAGCAAACTATGGCAGCTCTGCCTTTAGAGGAGAGATAATTCAGCGCGTGAAGAACGAAAGCAAAGTCTGCCTTGGATTTCGGTGCCAATACCCCCGCAGGAGCAAAACGTTCATCATTAATGAGTGTTGGATCGTCACTTCCTACCCACTTAACTGAGTAGGGCGGATTGGACACGATGGCATCAAATGGTTTTTCATCACCAAATTGAGGGTGGATGAGTGTATTACCTAACGCAATATCAAATTTATCGTAGTTGATATTGTGCAAAAACATGTTCATACGAGCTAGGTTATAAGTCGTATGGTTGATCTCTTGACCAAAGAAGCCTTCCTCAATAATGTGGTTATCAAAGTGCTTTTTGGCTTGTAGCAACAAAGACCCTGAGCCTGCTGCCGGATCATAGATTTTATTCACCGAGGTTTGTTTATGCATCGCTAATTGAGCCAGCAGCTTAGACACACTTTGCGGTGTGAAGAACTCCCCGCCTGATTTTCCCGCATTGGCCGCATAGTTTGAGATCAAGTACTCATAAGCGTCACCAAACAAATCAATCTGATTATCTTGAAAATCCCCTAGTTGGAGTTTTGCTACTCCTTTGAGCACCGATACCAGTCGAGCGTTCTTGTCTGATACTGTATTGCCAAGGCGGTTGCTGGTGGTATCAAAATCAGCAAATAACCCTTTAATGTCTTGCTCTGAAGGATAACCATTTGCCGAGCTTTCTATGGATGAAAATACCTTTGCAAGATCGGTGTTCAAGTTGTCATTCGTACTCGCACCATGGACTACATTGCAAAAAAGCTCGCTAGGGTAGATAAAGTAGCCTTTGGTTTTGGTGGCATCGTCACGGATCAACTCAATTCTTGGATCATCATCCTTAAAGCCTGCGTATTGAATACTTGCGTCGCCAGCTTCAATATAGTTAGTGAAGTTTTCACTGATAAAACGATAGAAAAGAGATCCTAGGACGTATTGTTTAAAATCCCAACCATCAACAGAGCCTCTGACCTCATTGGCGATTTGCCAAATTTGGCGTTGTAACTCTGCTCGTTGTTCGGTGCTGGTCATAGCGAGGTATTCCTAGTGTCAAATTAAGTAAAACAAACCATTGCATGATATTATCATGATTTCAGGGAAAGGAACTATGACTAAGAAAGCTAAGACTAAGAACACGAAAACCAAAAAGTACGTAGAAAGCAATCCCACACTGAAACGTGTCAAAGGGGATGTTGCTGCCCATCAAGCACGTAAAAAAATTGAACAGTGGAAAGAGCAGCGAGAATTTGATAAACAGTTCGAGCTTTAAATCAAATATAACCTAAGGAAAATACATCACATGAATAAAACGCAACTGACAGAGCTCATCTTCGCTCAAGCAGATATCACCAAAAAGCAAGCGAGTGAAGCTCTGGATGCTATCACTCAAGGGATTACACAATCCTTAGCACAAGGTGAAGAAGTCGCTCTTATTGGCTTTGGGACATTTAAAATCACTGAGCGCGGTGCACGCACAGGACGTAACCCAAGCACAGGTGAAACCATTCAAATCGCCGCCAGCAAATCGCCAAGCTTTAAAGCAGGTAAAGCATTGAAAGACGCGCTCAATCCATAAGTGTAAACGCTCCTCTCAAAGAAGTGTCATTGTGACGTATAGAGCTACTGGCTCACTAGAGCGAAATACGTACTCACAGTGATACTTTTCACGATAGACAATATCATACTGACAGTTCTTAAACCGTCAGTATGATTCATTTCCATTAATTTTATTTCTTATCCAGTAGCGCTAGGTTAATGACAGATTTAGAACAGCAAGCAGCACTCAGTAAGCGTGCGTTCAAGCAAAGTTTAAAAGATTACCTCAAGCAATTTAATGAATTTACCGATACGCCTGACATGAGTGGTATTGTTCAAGCAATGAAACCTGTGATTTTTCAGGAAGCGATGGGGGTAGTGAGCGATAAAAAATACGTTGTGGCTCAAGTCTTAGGCGTCAATCGTGGTATTTTGGTAAAAACGTTAAAAAATAATCCCTACCAAAGACAAGAGGAAGTGCCCCCCGCTGCGGTATTAGATGAACCAGAATAATGGTATTCAGCGAGACTCTTATTAATGCTACTTGATTTTTTACATCAACTATCCAGACCTGAATTATGTATGAAAAAACTGACCGTCTTTGCCCACATTGTTTTCGGTGGTTACGTCTAGATAGGAAACAAGCTAAATACTTTTGCCCAGATACAATTCAATGCCAATTAAGAAAAGCCATCTCTCGACCTCCTGAGAGAGTCACTTTGGATATGGTTCGAGAACGACTCAAAACTGAACGAAACCGTCCGAGAAACAGACAAGATGTGAAGTTGATAGTTCGACTTCAAGAGGTGATAGAACGATGAGCGTAATTCATTGTGCTTCTCTTCGCTCAAATGAACTTGCTGATTTTTACCTGTAAATCGAGCTAAACGTAGTACAAACTTACAAATGCTATTGTATCAATTGTCAAATGTTCTCGCTAAAAGCGTTTGAGGGCTACTTCTGATGGCAAACTTTGCTATTTAGCATAAAAAGGAAGAGCTATTGTCAAATGTGGTGTATGGAGATCATGCAGTAGCCTGTTGATGAGTCTCCATTTCTTTCACTCCATCGATGAAGCGAACATCTTTCAGTACATCTGCGAGGAGTTTAAAACCTCGTAGGCGACGCCACTTCGTCTCAGCACTTAGCATTAACTTGTAAGCCATCATCAACGTGGTTTTTCTGTTTCCACAGTTCTTCGTCTTGTTAGTGCGTAAGCGAACGGTAGCGAACATCAATTCTATTGGGTTCGTTGTCCTGATATGAACCCAGTGCTCTGCTGGGTAGTCGTAAAACGCCAGCATTTCAGCTTTATCTTTCACCAAGCAGTCGGTTGCCTTTGGATACTTAGCTTCAAAGCGTTTCAGGAAGGTTGAGAAGGCCTGATAAGCGTCATCTCTCGTTTCTGCCATCCAAATATCTTGCAGCGCTTCCTTCATTCGTGGCTGTACGCTTTTGGGCACCTTGTTCAGCACATTTGCTGTCTTATGTACCCAACAACGCTGCTGGTCAGCCTGCGGCCAGCATTTAGCCACGGCTTTCCAGAAGCCAAGTGCGCCATCTCCGATGGCAAGCTTAGGTGCTAACTGTAATCCCTGTGCTCGTAACTGCTCTATGAGCTCCGTCCAACTGGCTTCTGACTCTCGGTGACCATCCAGAACGCCAAGAACCTCTTTACGACCTGTGTTATCTACGCCGATGATGACGAGTAAGCAGAGCTTATCGTCCATCCTAACGTGACAGTAAACACCATCAGCCCAGACGTAAACATAGCGACGCTTACCGAGATCACGCTTACGCCACTGTTCGTATTCTGTAGACCACTGCTCCTTAAGACGACAAACGCTGCTGGCTGAGAGTCCTTTCGCATCCTTACCAAGCAAAGATTCAAGAGCGGGCAGCATATCGCCCGTAGATATCCCCTTGAGGTAAAGTAACGGAAGCAGTGTTTCTACACTCTTCGTTCGCTTGAGATACGGTGGTATCAAATTACTATTAAATTTGACGCCATTCCCTGAGCGATCTCGCACCTTAGGAATTTGCACTTCGACATCACCGACACCTGTTTGCAAGGTTCGCTCAGGTAAGAAACCGTTGCGAACAATGGCTTGTTTGCCGTCAACCATTACACTCTGATGCTGGGCAAGTAACTGTTGAAGCTCAGCTTCAACAGCTTGTGCAATCAAATCTCTCGCCCCTTGACGTATCAGTTCTGTAAGTGGGTCCTGTGGTGTATTCAGTGAAACAACAGTATTATCAGTCATGCGGTGTACCTTTCTGTTAATCATTCTGGCGAGAACTACATCAACAGATTACACCGCAACTTCCTTTCTCTTCCATACACCAGAAATCAGCATAGCTCTAAAAGGAATTACATACACCTAATTTTCAGACCTTTTTGGCAAACAAAATATCACCGTAAGTATAACAAAAATGAAAGATATCCATTGGATTTCAAAGTTAGGTAATTGGAGGTGTTTAATAAAAAAGTCTTCGAAAAAAGGTATTTTGGATGGAACGCCTGCTGTTTTTGTTCCAATCTGAAAGATTGCCCAAAATTGTCCTCCTAAGACCAAAAATAACGCAAACTTACATAGCAGAATCATCCCTTTTGAGGGGACGTGGTTTATTCGCCATAGAAGATAAATGAGTGAAAGAGATGTAATGGAATAACATGTAATTGTTATCATTTTCTTGCTTCATCATATAGTGAGTATGCTGTAATGCTGTCACTTAATGCACCAGCTCCTAGTGATAGTCGACTTGATGCCTGATAACCCCTTAGATAGTCTTCTGCGCTGTACCGAAACAATTTAAATTGTTTGGCCTTCGGAGTGTTTGTCCAAGGCATTGGTTTCAAATTAGGCTTGGACAACACTTGATAAGCCTCAGAAGCATTTTTTACCGTAGTTGTCTTAGCGGTTAGCCCATATGCTGACATGGCTAAATTTACTCCATAAATATACGATACTTCTGTGAGGTCTTGTGTAAGCCAAGTTACGCGCACTGTTTTTTAGGGATTAATAGCCCTAAATATAAGCACACTATAATACTCGACCATCGTATCACCTCATTTTGTTTGAATGATACTTCTGGAAGCATGTTCATTAATAATGTTCCATTCATGAAAATAGAGTAGTAATTACCACCAATGAACCCAATTACTAGAATAATGTAAATGAAAACATACACTGAACTTTTAAAGGTACAATGAGATGTTCGCTTTAAAATAAGTAGTAGCATAATAGTTATCAAAAAAAACAGAATTTCTTTCAATTGTTCAGACCCGTTATAGCGTCAATGTTATAGTAATCAGCTCCTACTTCGGCTCCTAATGCAGATTTGCTCATTGCTTGATAGCCCCTTAGGTAATCTTCAGAGCTATACCTAAATAATTTAAATTGTTTGGCTTTGGGAGTATTGGTCCAAGGCATTGGTTTCAAATTAGGCTTGGACAACACTTGATAAGCCTCAGAAGCATTTTTTACCGTAGTTGTCTTAGCGGTTAGCCCATATGCTGACATGGCTAAATCTGCCCCATAGTAGGCAATGTCCCCGTGAGATTTAGAGTAGCCTAATGATTCCGCAGCATGTTGATAACTTTCTCGAACAAGACCTGTAGCATTCTCGTCGCCATCCCAGAAATATTTTCCATTTTCATACATGTTATTCATGCCGTGAGCCATCATGGAACCACCAATTGAGCAAAGGTAAGCCGCCGAGTAGTAACAGATCCCCGCACCTGCGGTTAATTGCATCACGCCAGCAACAAAACCAATTCCTTTTTGGGCAATAATGGCGCCTTGATCCATTAAGTTTTGCCGTTCTTTTTTCAGCTCTTTGAATACCGTTTCTTTGCTCTTTCTACCGCTTTTAAAGTCGTTCACAAGACACTGTTCAAACCGATCGACTTCACGAACAAACTGCATCTTGAGGCCACCGTTAGAAAGGTAACGATTTGAAAGCGTTACCGCTTGCATGGTGAGCCCCTTACCAGCTTTTTCGACCTCTCGAATATCCCATGAGTCAGGCGTGGTTTGGTTTCTCATCCTAAAAGCCTTTCCCACGTTTCATAACCTTCCGTACCAGCTATTTTATGTTTCCAGATGATGTCTCTGTAAGAGAGGTGAAGAACTTCTGACATATCATCATCTCCAGAGGTCAGCACATTAGGTTGATCAAAGGATAGGGTTGCAATTAGCGCATCAACTAGTTCAATGGAATAGAAGTTTTCGTTGTAGCCTTGCTCATTTGTGCGATAGAAATTAAGCGTACATTGTAAATGCTCTTGCTTAGAAAAGGCATTACCGAGAAGCGGTGAAGACTTATCTATGGGTTTAGTAATGACGACTTCTGCGGGACCACCGTGTTTACTTAAGGTGAAATTGCAAGCTAAAACAGTGATTTCATTGACGTGAGATTCTTGCGCCTTGTTACCGATAGAGTCTTTCGTATTACACCCTTGAGAGATACAACCTTGCGACTTCGCTATGATGGAGAGGTATGCCGTGTGAGCCATGTTGCGCCTGTAATCCTTTATGATTCAAAGTTCATATTGTGCAATATAACTCTATGAAAAGATAAGAACTTCGCATTATATTTGGCAATAGCATCACATTAAACGTATGCATATAATGAGGAAAAAGGAGCATGAGCGACCTTATCATTGCTAAAGGTCTCTGGGCTTCTCACTGTCCTGCTACGTCATACCTTTAACTATTCATAGCTTCTTAATGACTGCTCGGTAGTGAAGTTTGCTTTCATCTTCACTCCATAAATCGTCTAAGAAATCATCGAAAGTCGAGCGGTCAATCTCGGTTACCACACAATTCATTTGATCGTATAACATAACTCTACGGTCTCGTCTCTCAATGGCATAACCAAGCTGCTCTTGCCACATGAACATTCCGCCATAAGAGTGATACACATCCGAAATAAGAACGGTGTAATTTTCAATTAAGTAGTGATTGAACACTTCTGAAACAAACTCTACCGTCGCCTTTTTGTATTGTGGCTTCATCCTATTCCGCCAGACTAACGCTTGAGTTACGCCATCAATACCAATGGATTCATCTTCGACCCTAACGACCTTACAGTAATACAAGACGGCTTTATCTGACTTGGAGATAAGGCCAAGCTCAAAATAAGTATCATGATCGACACGATGCAGTTCACAACCAACTGGCACGATTAATCCATTTTGGAACACCTGGTGACCATTCGCGATAAAGAAGTCATATTTAGCTTTGTTCTTCGTACTGTTCGCTAAGAAGGCAAAGTCTTGTTTCATCTCACTGGGGTTGAAAAATAATTGTGGCATATCACCTCATTCTTGGTCTATTCGAACCGATTTACTTACTACATACGCTTGTTCACTACACATAGAATAATACCACCTTTTCAAAGGCAAGTTTTACCCTGTTGTAAAACTATACACCAATACCACCTAAACGGCTTATATAGGCTACTGTCAGCGCCGATGTAAAATTGACCCACCTAAGGGCTTAAGCTTCTCAGAAAGAACACAGTCGCTGAGATGTCGAGCGACTGTCGAATCATGGATACGAAGAGCTTGAGAAATCATAACCTGACTCCAGCGTTCAGATGCGAGCAATACCGCTTTAATACGGTCACGCACTCGACCATCACGAGTGGAATCGTGCATTTGTTCGAGTTGCTGCTTCTGTTGAGGAGTCAGTGTGATTTTCATGGTGTGTAGCATGACCTCATTTCACGAAAAATTAAGCATCTTCAATAATCTTCGGGATAATAACCGTCATACGAAGGCTCACATAAAGAAAAATCTTCAGGTGGATTTACGTTCACACTTATCTCTACTTTATCGAATCCCCCTTCTTTCACTATAGATAAAAAATTCCTCTCCCATTTTTTATAGAATTCAAAGTCATCCGTATGACTAATGCTGATTTCCAAGTCTTCACCTAAAAAATTAAAAACCAAATGGTACAGAAACCTCCCCCCCATATGGATAAACCCACTAATATCCTTATAATGCCAAGGACTAATGCTACAAGCCCTTTTAAAACAGAATGTAAAAGGTTGAAACCCCGCTACTTCACGACTAAGATTAGAATCGACAAAATCTATTATGATATAATTATAATAACTTGCTGTATCTTCAGGGATGTCGATATTATCTAAGTTAGCATTCACGAATGATGCAACGATTTTTGTCAACTCTTCCGAAATAGGAAATGGCTGCGTATTTATATTATCAAAGTTAAAATTAAGTTCACTTATTGCTTTTGATGTTACTTTTTCCATTGTAGAACTCCTTCTGTTGTCTACATTATCTTTATAAATGGCTGTATTTTTAAAATACAACGCTCCTACACTGAGCCTCTAGACTGACAGTGCTAAAATAAAATTCGTACGTTTAATACGTAATTAATAAATAATTAAATGGGTTTAATTACTGCTTGTTCCAAAGCAACGATATCCTTCGCCATAATGCTTTGTGTCTAGCTTGGCTAAGTAGGTTGCCCTGCTATAAGCTTCAAATAACTTGTCTTGCCAACCACACTGATTACGTCTGATCACATATCCCGCTTTATCTGGAAATTCCACCAGCGGCATGTAATCTTCCACGTCATCGGACAATGATTGTAGAAATAACCTCCGCTCCATACTCTGTATCGCTCTAGCCCAAGCCGTATACACTTTACCGCTCAAGTACTCAGGGTTTAGTCTCGTATAATCGCCGAGACCACTGTAGTACTCATTACTGACCAATATCATGACGTGATAGTGATCTTTCTCCGCTGTGTGACGCTCTCTGGCCCAAATGTAACGCACTGGACATGCGTGTACCTTTTGACCGAAACGTTGCTTACGTTTACGTTCAGCTTCAATTTGACTGCGTAATGACTCTATAAATAACGTCATCGGATTCAAATCATATAAACCATAACCATCAATAGAGCAGGTTGATGGTAAGCGTAAATCCACTCGAAACACTAAAACACGTGCACTGTTATTGGCTAATGCTTTATTAAATACTCTTTGTATTGATAATAGGTAAGCCCTGTTATGTGTATATTGAGTAAATATAGGGTAGTCAATGTTATTCATACCTCCCTCCATTGGTAGTATTCCCCTTAATATATTGTTGATATATTCTTGTTCATTAGTCACAACCACGTATTATCAATCTCTATTGAAGGTATAAGTATTGATACTACTGATGTTATTAATTAGTAGTGATAGTATATTGTTACTAAGTATTACTTATATATTACCAATAACCGAACCTATCTATAGCAATACATTTATAGTTAATCTTTATCATTCCTATAAAACACCTTCAAATGCAGTAATACAAATCACTCCGAAGTTAATTAATATGAATCATTTAACCCAAATAGGAACAATCATGAAAACACTAAAAATTTTATACCTTATTGCTTTGTCTGTTTTACTAACCGTAGGCTTCTTTAGCCTTGCTGGGTTCCCCATAATACAGCTGCCAATAATCACTGGATAAACCGGAGATACTGAGTTTTTATCCACCTAAAGGTTTAATATTGTGGCGTAGTTGGCAGCACGACCGTTGATAAATCAAGCTGCTGCTTAGCTAAATCTTGTGGACTTGAAGGATATAAATCGATGACCTTCGTTTTTCCGATTAACAGCTGTGAAAACCGAGGGTCAGGCCCCAGATAGTCTAGCGCTGCCTTTAGAGCTTTACTTTTTCGTAAACAATTGGGACCATACTGGAGTATGTAGTTAATTTTAATGTATCGAGTCCCTATATTTGCTCTTTGGGCTAACCAATTCACTAATACCTCCGCATCAAGTACATACTGTGGGGGGCTTGGTGGTGGACAAAACAGCCCCATAAACTCGCTTGAGTAATAGGCTACAATGTTGATAGCATCCCAAAGCGTCGAGAGCGGTATCTCTGGGAGAGTTTCATCCTCTGAGTAGACTTCAAAACAGTGTAATATAGCCGCAACACGAACTGTGTTTTCAATCAATTTGCTAGCGTGGTCTTTAGCAAACTCAAATCGTCCACCAGGCTTCATTCCAGCCTCTATATCATTCGATATATCAGTAAGTACTTTTTTAGCGTCGTAACAGAAGGAAACAACCCTTCGTTCACGCTCATCAACTTTCATTGGCAATAGCTGAAGTAAAGAGTAAACTCGTTCATTGAACTCATCGATAGCTTCCGTCGGGATTTTTAAGCCGTACGATTGACGGTTGCCACAGTTTGAGGGCGGATAGCAAAGCAAGAAACGAGCGAAGAAGCCATTATCGCGAACATCATCTGTAGATTTAGCAATAAATTTCTTGACGGTGCTAACCTGAGTCATTATCGACACGGTCAATCGAGCATCTTCAATAATGATATCATCGCTTGATTTCCTACTTACCCTAGTGTCTTCGCCGCTCCAAATATCGTTTAAGAAGCTGGTGTTCTTCATTAACAAAGAGTTTAGGATCTTCCCTCCTTCACTACTGTTAAGTAACGCATTTGCTCCGACACCTTGTAGTTCAGCCTGTAGAGATTGTGGCGTGACGTCTTCAAATCGAATCACTCTTGGCTTAGGCGCTTGCGGCTTGTTTGACCGATGCTCAACCAGCCTCTCAATAGCTAGTTCTTTCTCTTCACCAGCAGCTTCTACCATTTCTTGAATTAAATTCTTCTCTACCTCTCGATGCTCACTTATGATTAGGGCATGTTTGACTAGGGCACGCTTTAGGAGCTTAGTATCATCTAACATGAACCTCTTAAGCCCTTTAATTACCTTAGATTCTAGACTCGATTTTCGCTCGCCAGAGCCGGCAACGGTCAGGAGATTCAAAGAGATTGGCCCCGCTTTACCTGTTAGTGGATTCTCAACATCGACTAACCCCTGAAGAGAAGTAGATGACGCTGCTAGAATGGCTGACAGGTTCATAGCCCTTGGCGTTTGAGTCAGTTGTTCTAGATTGTCTAAGGCTCTAGATATTGTAGATTCGTTTCTAAAATAGGGAGGCATAGACTGGTAAGGAAACCAGCTTGTGCCACTCAGGCCAATAGGGAGTGTATTACTCATTGAGTGACCTCCTTCTTATCAGAGTGTCGTGCTTTAGCTTTAGAGTCTAGCCAAGCATGCACCTCTGAAGATAGCCACCCGACAGCGCGCGGGCCAAGCGGTACCGATCTTGGGAATGAGGCATCGTGGCGTGGAGAGTGTTGGTTCAATTTGTCGTAAATAGATGATCTAGAAAGACCCGTGATTTTAGTCAAGTCATCAATACGATAGATGATCTGATTTTGGTTTTGTTGAGATAAGGGTAATACCATTTTCTAGTACTCCGTGTTAGTTAGACTTCACGGACAAAACTATCCAAGTTCTCTGTATTTTGAAAGAGAGCGATTTTTTGCCCTCTTTTACCCTATTTACCCAAAAACAATTAAACGATAAAAAACAACCAGTTATCTTGGCCCAAAAAATTGCTTCTCATTTTTATTCAGGAGTTTTAGTACAAGTTTTTCTTGGTCAATATTATACTTGATAGCAACAACTTCATCCTTTACCCTGCTGTATCCAACATCTTTCTTTAAGGGTATATTTTTTAAGTATTGGATTAGAGGGTTCTCTAGCTTCTCTTCCCCATTTGTTCTCCTATAATTCATAGATATTAACGAATAGGCAGTCCTAGCATCTTTACTTGCTCGCTTGGTGGGAGGTCCAGGGGTGGGCTTTCGTTTAAATAATCCATACCTTTCTAGCATAAGGGCTCCATCATTTTCATTTAGATCTTGTGTTTCTGTTGGTTTCATTTCAAAAATGACGAAGCCAATTCTCGCTAGCTTGCATAAAACCTCATAGTCAGGATAGTACTTGACAATATTATAAGGACTATCTTTCTTCATATCTTCAAAGCCTGGAAGCGTAGGAAGCTTAAATAACTTATCCAAGTCTTCATCTAGAAGATAGATATCATCAACAGAGATACGAAACTCTTTCGGTTCATAAATGTCGGTTTCTTTCTCATTGCAAACATCTTTAAAGTAGAATTCCTCCATAGGTTTATTACTACCGGTTTTTTTTGAATAACTTTCATATTCTGATGGTGAAAATAAACATTTCATCAATGAATTGACCGGGTCAAACCCAACCAGATTTATTAAGTTACACCTATCGCTTTCCACCTTATTTTTCCACAGTTCAGCGATCGGCATATCAATTATCTTCTTTAAATTATTGAAATGGTAATAAAAGACTTTGGAAGAAGAGAAGAAATTAGCATAACTAAAACCAATTAAATCTGAAATTAACATTTCATCTAGTTGAATCAAAAAAGGCCAATTTACAGAAAGATCTTTTTCTATGGAAATGTTAATGTTCAAACTTTGAGAAAATTGCCCGTTTTGACTCCACCAAATTCGATGCCAAATATGATGTGCTGGAGGAACTTTGTAGTAGAGTGGAATATCTTTGTCTTGACATTTCATCAGGAAAGTCTTTACATCCCGTTCATTTTTGATATTTTCCAAATCTCGAAACTTACGTAAGCTCGACATGCATATCTCCTCATAGTCTGCTATTTCTGCTACAAATAGCAGAAATAGCAGACTATATACCATAGTGTCGACGCAAAAATGCTGCTTTTGTGGGCGATATCTGCTCTTTTTTCTTAGGAGAAAGAGCTTGTAACTTTCTCCCCCACGCTTGCATTACCTGTAATTGCTCATTGAAGTAGTCGTAATGATTATAAACTCGCAACATACCAGGTAACTGATGCCCGACCGCTTTTTCGACCGCGACTATATCGAGCTTCATTTCATTGCATCGGCTAATAAAGGTTCGGCGTAAGTCATGAGGTGAGAATGGTTCTATTCCATCTGGGAGGTTTCTTTTAATAATAATTCTAATAGCTGATGATTCTTGTACTTTATCTGAGTTTAATTGAGGCCAAACTAACTTCCTGCCATTAGCAATTTCTTTTCGCTGCTCTTTAAGCAATTCAATCAAATAGTCACTCAATGGAACTTTTCGACTTTCTGGACTCTTACTATGCCTATCTTTTGAACTTGCAGGAAGAATCCAAGTTCTATTTTTCAAATCTACTTCTTCCCATCTCATTTCTAAAACAGCTCGTATTCTCTGACCACAACCAAGTAAAAATCTAATTAGCCGAATATTAGAGGTGTTAGTCTTCCACGATTCTAAACTCAACTGTAGTAATTCTAATTCATTAAAACTCAAATTTCTTTTAGTTACTTTTGAACCGCCTCCCACATCTTTTGCTTTTAGTTGTGGGGCTGGGTGCACCTCAAGCATATTGAGAGCTAACGCATGATTTATGATTTGGTTCATCACTTTATGACATGCGCCTATAGCTCCGGCCATACGCTGCCCAGACTGATCAGTTTTAGCGTCAAATACTCTATTTAGATCCATAATATTAAGATCATCTAATTTGACGTCACCAATAAACGGTTTCACATCTCGTAAGTAAATAGTCCTAGCCTGCTCTCCTCGTAACTGTTTCGATAAGTGTATAGCGTCAAAACTAACAAATGCATCATGGAAAGTTTTTGCTGCCTCCTGTTCTCGCTTTTCTCTAACTAGCTCAAGTTTAGGATTTTTGTTATTTTCTAACCAACTACGATAACGACCCGCTTCTTCTCTAGCTTGCTCTAAAGTCATACCCGTTTGAGGCTTCGACTTTATGTATCGACCCATTGAAATCTTTTCGTGTTTTTTACCTATTTGAAAGCGAAAGGTCCAGGTCATTGTTCCCGTGGGACGAACACGGATATTTAATCCTTCAACTTTTTTATCAGGGATCATGTACTCTTTATCTTGAGGCTTCAACGCTTGCAATGTGGCATTGCTGCTAATTCTCTTTGTCATTATTTTAAATCTACGTTTCTGGGTACGGCTCAGGGTACGGGAACAAGTAAGTCTCTATTGTATAATCTAGAACCCCACTGGACAACCAAACAGAGAGAAACCTTTATTAACAGCAACTTAAATTAAAAATATGGACTGTAATAAATCTTACTGGACACAAGATTCCATACACCCATCATATGGAAGCGGGTGTGCTGCTAGAGCGCAAAGCGTAACTACTCAAAACAAAAAATGTCAAAACAAAAAAACGAGCCATTTGGCTCGTTTTTTTATTTCTGCGCTTTAAAGCTTAAGATTGTGCTTTTTCAGAAGATGGGGTTAAGAAACCTAACTTCTTCGCCACCCACACCAATAACCCTAGAGTAATAAAGATAGCAAACATATTTGAGCCCGCGTCTGGGTATTGCGCCTTGATAAAGGCAGAATGGCCAAAGGCACCAACAAAGAAACACGCTAGACCAATTAGCGGAATGTCTTCAGATACAGGGTTGTTAAGGTATTCTTGATAAAGAGCTTGTACTGACAGAACAAGCGCAATCAGTGGAAAAATAGAGAAAGAAACTTCGCTCATTGTCAGCCAAGACAACATTGCATCACCACACATACCCGCAACCAGTGCCAGTACGAGCGTTTTTTTCTCAGAACCACGATTAACTTGGTTTATTTCATTCGACATTAATCTATCCCACCTTTTAATCGGTTACGTTCACGTTCTTTGCGATACCAGAAAGCCCCTTTGGCTATCATTCGCAATTGCATTATTAGGCGTTCAGCAAGTTCATCTCGCTCATGCCCACCAAGATCTAACGCTTCCGCGCCAGAACTGAAAACTAAAGTAACTGACGCTTCCGCTTGGGTAAACGCTTCATCACGAGTCATACCTGTACTGATCAGGTATTCGGTCATCTCAGCCACAAAGTGCTGCATCTCTCTTGCAACCGCCGTACGAAAATCAAATGAAGTACCAGAGCGCTCACGTAATAATAGTCGGAACACGTTAGGGCTACTTTCAATAAACTCCATAAAAGTTTCGACCGATGTACGAATCACACTGCCTTCTGTGACAATGCGTTGGCGAGCTTGACGCATCAGCTGACGCAGCAACAAACCACCTTCATCGACCATGGTTAAACCTAGCTCATCCATATCCTTAAAGTGGCGATAAAATGAGGTAGGAGCAATGCCAGCTTCACGTGCAACTTCACGTAAACTTAAGTTGGAGAAACTTCTATCGGCACTGAGTTGGCTGAACGCTGCATCAATCAAAGAACGACGTGTTTTCTCTTTTTGCTGTGCTCGGATTCCCATGGATTTCATATTTGTTTTCTACTTCGTACTTCGATGATCACTAATATACAACGATTGACTTAAGGAGATAACCCAAAATCTCTCGCTTTGACGATCGAGAGACAATTAAACCGAGTTCCGTTGATTTTTCAATCTTTTCGCTCTTAATTAGAGACATACGACATACCCTTTAATCTATTTGCTTGATTCTACGTGATCCCGCCGACTCTCCTAGTGTGCTTTTGGTGTACGCTGCATCGGAATCAGTTAAAATCTCGCTACAGCAATGTTAAGACAATATAACAAGGAAGAAGCTATGGTGGAGAGTAACCACTTTGATGTAATCGTTATTGGTAGTGGCCCAGGTGGTGAAGGGGCAGCGATGGGATTAACCAAAGCAGGGCTAAATGTCGCCATTGTCGAAAAAGAGAGCAGCGTCGGTGGTGGTTGTACTCACTGGGGTACCATCCCTTCAAAGGCACTTCGCCACGCGGTTAGCCGTATTATCGAATTCAATAACAACCCTCTGTTCTGTCATAACAATACCAGCCTACATTCAACCTTCTCGAATATCCTTGGTCATGCTAAATCTGTTATCGATAAGCAAACTCGTCTACGCCAAGGCTTCTATGATCGTAACCAGTGCTCACTAATTTTTGGTGCGGCGCGTTTTATTGATAAGTACACCATTGCCGTTATGCAAAGCGATGGTACTGAAGAGACATATAGCGCCGATCGCTTCGTTATTGCCACAGGTTCTCGCCCTTACCAGCCAGAGGGCGTTGACTTCACTCATGAGCGCATCTATGACAGCGACTCAATCTTAAGCCTTAAGCATGATCCTCGTCATATCATCATCTATGGTGCGGGCGTCATCGGTTGTGAATACGCTTCTATCTTCCGTGGTTTAGGGGTCAAAACAGACCTGATCAATACCCGTGACCGTCTACTGGCGTTCTTAGATAACGAAGTGTCAGATGCGCTTTCCTATCACTTCTGGAACAGTGGTGTGGTGATTCGTAATGATGAAACGTTTGAGAAGATTGAAGGCACTGAAGATGGCGTGATTGTTCACCTAGAATCTGGCAAGAAAATGCGTGCCGACTGTATTCTTTACGCCAATGGACGTACGGGTAACACAGATAAATTAAACCTAGCCGCTGTCGGCCTAGAAGCAGACTCGCGTGGCCAGCTAAAAGTCGATGGTAACTATCAAACTGAGGTTGACCATGTCTACGCAGTGGGCGATGTGATTGGCTACCCTAGCCTTGCAAGTGCCGCTTATGACCAAGGTCGATTTGTTGCTCAGGCAATTAACAAAGGCCAAGCCGAAGGCCATCTTATTGAAGATATTCCAACCGGCATCTACACCATTCCAGAAATCAGCTCAGTCGGTAAAACGGAACAGGAACTGACCGCTGCTAAAGTACCTTATGAAGTTGGCCGTTCTTCATTTAAACACCTTGCTCGTGCACAGATTGCAGGCAAAGACATTGGCAGCTTAAAAATTCTATTCCACCGCGAAACCAAAGAGATTCTTGGTATTCACTGTTTCGGTGAGCGTGCCGCTGAGATCATTCACATCGGGCAGGCGATCATGGAACAAAAAGGCGAAGCGAATACCATCGAGTACTTCGTCAACACCACCTTCAACTACCCGACGATGGCGGAAGCGTACCGTGTTGCGGCGCTAAATGGCTTAAATCGCCTGTTCTAAATATTGTCACAAACAAAAAAGCCTGCTCCGATTAAGCGCAGGCTCATCAATGAATTCGAGCTATTGCTTTAAGTAAGCAGCGTGAAACTCTAGGTGCTCATCGATAAAGCTAGAGATGAAGTAGTAGCTGTGGTCGTAACCAGGCTGAATACGAACTTCCACATCTGAGTCATGCTCTTTTGCCGCTACTTGAAGCATTTCTGGTTTCAGTTGCTCGACTAAGAAATTATCGGCATCACCTTGGTCAACCAAAATAGGCAGTTTTGCTTGTGCTTGTTTAAGCAGTTCGCTTGCGTCGTACTGCTTCCACGTTTCAAAGTCATTACCCAAGTAAGCGTTAAATGCTTTTTGACCCCAGGGGCACTGCATTGGGTTACTGATCGGGCTGAATGCTGAAATTGAGCGGTAACGCTGAGCATTTTTAAGACCGATGGTTAACGCGCCATGACCACCCATACTATGACCAGAGATCGATTTAATACGCGATACAGGGAAGTTAGCTTCGATCAGTGCTGGTAACTCTTCTGTCACGTAGTCATACATATGGTAGTGGCGTGACCAAGGTTCTTGCGTCGCATTAAGGTAGAAACCGGCACCTTGACCAAGATCGTAACCTTCATCATCAGCGACATCTGCACCACGAGGGCTAGTGTCTGGTGCAACAATGGCAATCCCCAACTCTGCAGCTCGGCGGAAAGCACCTGCTTTTTGCATGAAGTTTTCATCGGTACAAGTTAAACCTGACAGCCAATAAAGAACCGGTACTGGCTTGGTTTTCGATGCGTTTGGAGGTAAAAAGATCGCAAAGCGCATATTGCAGTTCAGCGTTACAGAGTCGTGTGTGTATTGCTTGTGCCAACCACCAGCAACTTTGGCTTGGCTAATATTTTCGATAGTCATTGAATAAGCTCCATAAAGCTGACGGTTCAATTAAAAGGCATTCACTTTGGTAACAGTGCAGGTAAAGACACTCTTAACAAAGGGAATGTCACCACCTCCCGGGCGAAAGGTGGCGAAAAAGATGTCTGGGTGAACAGACGGTCTCTGATCAATTGGACAGTTTATTGATCAGAAACCTAAGTGAATTACTTATCCATGTGTAGAACAGTACGGATAGATTCACCTTTGTGCATGAGTTCAAATGCTTCGTTTACGTCATCTAGACCCATTGTGTGAGTGATAAACTCTTGCAGTCCGAACTCACCTGCCATGTAACGGTTTACGATTTCTGGAAGTTCTGAACGGCCTTTAACACCACCGAAAGCAGAGCCACGCCATACACGACCAGTAACTAGTTGGAATGGACGAGTAGATATCTCTTGACCTGCACCAGCAACACCGATGATTACAGACTCACCCCAACCTTTGTGACAACACTCAAGTGCTTGACGCATCACGTTTACGTTACCGATACATTCAAATGAGTAGTCAACACCACCATCAGTCATCTCAACGATAACGTCTTGGATTGGCTTATCGAGTTTCATTGGGTTGATGCAATCAGTCGCACCCAACTGTTTTGCTAGTTCGAATTTGCTTTCATTGATGTCGACACCGATGATGCGGCTAGCACCAGCCATACGAGCACCGATAATTGCAGAAAGACCGATACCGCCTAGACCGAATACAGCAACTGTGTCGCCTTTTTCAACTTTTGCTGTATTAAGTACCGCACCCATACCAGTCGTCACACCACAACCTAGAAGACAAACTTCTTCAAGTGGCGCTTCTTTGTTTACTTTCGCTAGTGAGATTTCCGGTAGTACCGTGTACTCAGAGAAAGTAGAACAACCCATGTAGTGGTAAATTGGCTCACCGTTGATAGAGAAACGGCTTGTGCCATCTGGCATTAGGCCTTTACCTTGAGTCTCGCGCACTGCCTGACAGAGGTTAGTTTTTCCAGACTTACAGAACTTACATTCGCCACATTCTGCGGTGTAAAGTGGGATAACGTGGTCACCAGCTTCAACGCTAGTCACGCCTTCACCAACCATTTCAACAATACCGCCACCTTCATGACCTAAAATCGAAGGGAAGATACCTTCTGGATCGTCACCAGATAGAGTGAAAGCGTCAGTGTGACAAACACCAGTCGCTACGATACGAACAAGAACTTCACCTGCTTTAGGTAGTTCAACATCAACCGTTTCACGCTTTAGAGGTTCGCCAGCAGTCCAAGCAACCATTGCTTTTGATTGGATATGAGTTTGACCTGGTTTGAGTTCAAGTGTCATTGGATGTTTCCTTCAAATAGGTATTTAAGATGACGTAGTAAGCGTAGTAGAGCTTTCGTCTCACTTCTGCGTCGTTTTATTGGTTGCCATTTTAGGCGTTTCACAAAAAATGATAATCCCATCAAACTGAAAATCATTATTACATATACGTAATAATTAACCGCATAAACAAAAAAACCGGGCCTATAGCCCGGTTCATCATTAACCATCATCTATTAAACGAGGAATTCTCCTCTGCGCCACTGGCGAGTCAATATCAAACCAAGTGTCACGCCTCGCATCGCCATAAAGCTTAGCATTGCCAACCATAGCGCATGGTTACCCCAGCCCATCGCCAAGTAAAAGATAATAAAGAAGGAGCAGGTAGAGAAAAACATACTGTTGCGCATCTCTTTGCCTTTAGTCGCACCAACAAAAATGCCATCAAGTAGAAAGCACCACATTGAGATAAGTGGCATTGCCACCAGCCAAGGCAAATAATTGAGTGCAATGGTATGAACGCTTTCAATGTCCGTGATCAAGCTGATCAGGTTCGATCCGGCACACGCAAAGGCGATGGTCAGTCCGATACAAATCACCAAACTCCAGAAGAAGGTACCAATCAATGACTGATTAAGCTGATTGCGGTCCTTAGCACCAATCGCTTTACCCACCATCGCCTCCATCGCATAGGCAAAACCATCCATGCCGTAGGAGATCATCATCAAAAAGCTCATCAATACCGCATTAGCTGCGACAATCTCATCACCAAAGCTGGCACCTTGGAAGGTCATAAAGGTAAAGGTCATTTGCAGACACAGTGAGCGCAGAAAGATGTCGCGATTAAGCTTTACAAATCGACTCAGGCCATTGGTGGTATCTTTAATTAAGCCAAGTATTGGTGGCAAATTATCTTGATGCCACTTACGCCATACACACCACAGACCAAAGCTCATTCCGGTATAGTCGGCAATGACGGAAGCCAGCGCCGCACCTTCAACTTTCCAACCAAAGCCAATCACAAACAGCACATCTAGCGCTATGTTGGTCACGTTGGCAATGATCACCATCCACATTGGCGCTTTGGCATTTTGTGTCCCAAGCAGCCAGCCGAGTAGAACAAAGTTGGCCAATGCCGCTGGCGCACTCCAAGCGCGAATTGAATAATATTGCTCACCGTAGTGTTTTACCTTGTCGCTGGCATCACTAAAGCTAAATACCCAATCCGCAATCGCTTGATGGAATAAGAGAAACAACCCAGCGAAGCCCAAAGCCATCGCCATCCCTTGAGTAAAGACCAGCCCCAATTGATGCTTATTATTCGCACCGTAAGATTGCGCTGTTAAGCCCGTGGTCGACATACGTAAAAAGCCAAGTAGCCAAAAGGTCACACTAATCATCGTGCTCCCCAGTGCCACACCACCTAGATACCAAGCGTGGTCAAGGTGGCCGATCACCGCTGCATCAACCAAGCCCAACAGCGGAACGGTAATGTTAGAGAGAACCATGGGGATCGCGAGCAGTAGCACTTGTTTGTGCACATCGCGATTAGAGAGAGTCTGAAGTATTTGCACGTTGCCACTCAATTAAAGATTGAATGGCAAGTGTAACGGTATCACCAGCGAAGCTGAACCACTACCGGTGTTAAACGTTGTTTTAAGAAGTTAACTTTGTTGAGCCAGCGCTGCCAAAGCTTCCATCGCCCGCAGTTTTGCTCTAAAGGTTGATAGGTTTTTGCCCAACGTGCCCATGGTAAATATCCCAGCATCGCCTCGCCCGGCGCACTGTAGCCATGACCATAATGATCGGAGCCAAGTTTCTGGCCGAGTTTGGTATGGGTAAGATCACCGGCTAAAACGATACAGGCACGAGCGCTATCAAAGTGACAGCCCAGAGCCTGAATGAACTTCGCTACCTGTTTTTCTGAACAATCCAGTAATGCATGCTCACATACAATCATCACCGGAGTTTTTTCTGGCACTGGTAGCTGTGCAAGCCAACTTATATCATCAACACTGCCGCAGACATGGTGGTAGCGCTCACTATTGTGGAACAGTTTCTGTCGCCATAGTAGGTTTTCAGTGACATCGAGTTCGAGCCAATGACAACAGCCATTATCAACGCGGTAAAAACGGGTATCTAATCCGGCACCAACATTAACGATCCAACCGTCAGGATTACGCTTGATAAAGTCAGAAACGTGCTGATCGCACAATTGGGTGAGAGTGGCGTGAAGGAGCTGTTTTTGGTCGATGTCACCAGAAAAACACTCAGGTGCTAATTGGCAACGCTGACACGCGCGGGCAGCGACAGGATCATACACCAAGCCATTATCAACTAAACTTTCACGACTACGAAGCCATAAGGGTTTCAGCAAATTACTGGGTATTTGATAGCGATGTTTAGCTGATGTTTGATTGGCGGCCATTATCATCTTCCTTCTGTAGCCAGAAAGCAGATGATAATGAATATCAATTACAAAATCAACAAGTGAGAACTTATCTCAAACAGAGATTACATCCAATCGGTATTGCGAATAATACCAACAGCTAAACCTTCAATCGCTAGGTGCTGACTGGTCAAATCCACTTTAATTGGTGCAAACTCTTCATTTTCTGCATGCAGTAATACCGTCGAGCCTTTACGCTCTAAACGCTTCACCGTTACGTCATCATCAACGCGTGCAACAACAACCTGTCCATCACGAACATCTTGTGTCTTATGCACTGCAAGTAGATCGCCATCCATAATACCGATGTCTTTCATACTCTCACCGTTAACACGCAGTAAGAAGTCCGCTTGTGGTTTAAACATCCCCGGATCGACTTGGTAATGAGTTTCTACGTGCTCTTGAGCAAGGATCGGCTCACCTGCGGCTACTTGACCAATCAATGGTAAACCTTCTTCATCGTTGGCAGCATCTTCTAGTAAGATACGAATACCACGAGAGGCACCAGGAATGATTTCAATCGCTTCTTTACGAGCAAGCGCTTTTAAATGTTCTTCAGCAGCATTGGCTGAACGGAAGCCGAGTTCACGTGCAATTTCAGCACGAGTTGGCGGCATACCTGTCGATTCAATTTTGTTTTTGATCAGGTCAAAAACTTGTTGTTGGCGGGGCGTTAACGGCTTCATAAGTCACCTGTCTTTTTATACAGTTAACTGTGAGTATATCCAGTAATTGGTTAAATGAAAAGCCAATTGATTGTTTTTTGATGAGTTTAGAAAAATAGGATTTCTAGCCAAGTGTAACCCGCCAATAACATGGTAACCATAACCGCTGCGGAGCCGATATCTTTGGCTCGTCCAGACAGCGGATGATGCTCCTCACTAACCCGATCCACCACAGCTTCAATGGCACTATTGAATAACTCCGCGATTAATACCATCACCACTGTCGCGATCAGCAAAATGCGCTCAAGCTGGCTGTCAGCAATAAAAAATGCAGCGGGAATCATCAGGGATGCGAGGATAATTTCTTCTTGAAAAGCAGGCTCATGTTTAAACGCGGCTCTTAATCCTTGGCATGAGTAGCGGGTGGCATTTCTCAGCCGTTTAAATCCATGTGTCGTTTTTGGCTTCAAGCTCTTTTCTCTATTTTATTTAACAAACAATTCATTTAGAACAAAGATTGATGTTTTCATAATCAATAATAAGTAAAAGGTTCGACCAGTTTCTGTTATCCTTGCCGGCTATAAAAATACCCGCTTGGGTGCATTCCCACTTCTATAGTTAGAGAAATGGAAATGCGCTTATGCACAACATCTATTTCGAGGCTAAGAACCTTATGTCTTCTGGACGAATGTTATCGCGTTCCTTGCTAAAACTGCCGATGTCAGTGTTAGTGAAAGGGACCACAATTCCTTCAAACCCTATTGAAGATCATAGCATTGATATAAACAAGCCTATTGTCTACGCTTTGCCATACCGCTCAGATGTCGACTTACTCGCGCTGCAAGCTCAGGTCATAAAATTAGGTCTACCTGATCCACTTGAAGCTGTGGAAATCAACGGTAAGCAATTTAACCGCTACATTTTCACCTCTTCTCGCCAAACGGTCATGAGCAATGACCAAGACGTACCTAGCGACTCGATCACGCAATTCTCTGAACTACTGGAATTGCACAAATTCGATAGTGAGTTGGATGTTCAAGTCATTCCGACAACTGTACTTTGGGGCCGTAAGCCGGGTAAAGAGTCGCAGCAAAAGCCATATCTGCAATCATTAAATGGACCACAAAAAGCTAAAGCGATGCTACTGGCTGGTCGTGATTGTTTAGTACGTATTAGCCCAGTGGTATCACTGCGTTACATGGCAGACTCACACGGTACCGATACTTCGATTGCCCACAAGTTAGCACGCGTTGCTCGTATTCACTTCTCACGTCAGAAGCTAGCCGCATCTGGTCCTAATCTGCCAAGTCGCCAAGCCTTGTTTGATCGCTTAATGCAGTCAAAAGCGATTGAAAAAGTGATTGAAGATGAAGCAAAAGCGAAAAACATTCCGATAGAGAAAGTACGCAAAGAAGCACAAGCGATCATGGATGAGATTGCCGCTGACTTCTCTTACTCACTGATTAAAAATGGTGAGCGCCTACTGGGTTGGCTATGGAACCGTATCTATCAAGGTTTGAACATCACTAACGCCGCGACGGTGCGCAAATTGGCTCAAGATGGTCATGAAATTGTCTACGTTCCTTGTCACCGTAGCCACATGGACTACTTGCTGCTTTCTTATGTTCTCTACCGAGAAGGTATGGTGCCACCGCATATCGCTGCGGGTATCAACCTAAACTTCTTCCCTGCTGGGCCTATCTTCCGTCGTGGCGGTGCGTTCTTTATCCGTCGTAGCTTCAAAGGCAACAAACTTTACTCGACGATCTTCCGTGAATACCTAGCTGAGCTATTTGCTAAAGGATACTCAGTGGAATACTTCAGTGAAGGTGGTCGTTCACGTACTGGTCGTTTACTACAAGCGAAAACTGGCATGCTGGCGATGACGATTCAAGCGATGCTACGCGGTCTTAACCGCCCAGTGACGCTAGTGCCTGTCTACATTGGCTATGAGCACGTTATGGAAGTGGCGACTTACGCCAAAGAGCTGCGTGGTAAACGCAAAGAGAAAGAGAACGCGAGTTTAGTGCTGCGCACTATTCGTAAACTACGTAACTTTGGTCAAGGCTATGTGAACTTCGGTGAACCGATTCCGCTTAATCAATACCTCAATGAGCAAGCACCTGAGTGGACCAAAGATATCGACCCTATGGGCTCTAGCAAACCACAATGGTTAAACCCTGTGGTCAACGATCTTGCCACTAAAATGATGACGCACATTAATGATGCTGCAGCAACCAACGCACTAACGCTATGTGCCACTGCATTGCTTGCTTCTCGCCAACGTGCGCTCTCTCGTGACAGCTTAGTCAATCAGATCGATTGCTACCTTTCAATTCTGAAAAATGTCTCGTATTCATCGACTTATACTGTGCCGCAAGAGGATGCTGAATCTTTGGTTAAGCACGCGGAATCACTAGATAAGTTTATGCTCGAAGCGGACAGCATGGGTGATATTGTCTCTCTCGATCGTAACCAATCGATCTTGATGACTTACTACCGTAACAACATCATTCACCTACTGGCACTGCCGTCGTTGATTGCTCAGATGCTTGTACGTCACCAACAGCTATCACTAGCGCAGATCCAGCAGAATGTGGCGTTGGTTTACCCATTCTTGAAACAAGAGCTGTTCTTGAGTGTTGAAGAAGAAAACTTAGCAGAGCTCACCGAAGCGTATATTGAAGAACTGGCTAGCCAAGGCTTAGTGACCATCAATAGTGAACAGCAAGTATCAATCAACACGGCTAACAGCCAAGTGCTTGTTCTGCTCGGTCGCACTATCACAGAAACTCTGCAGCGCTACTCAATTGCACTGAATCTGTTGGTAGCAAACCCTGAATTGGGTAAATCAGACTTAGAGCTTAAGAGCCAAGATATCGCTCAGCGATTAGGTCGCCTACACGGTATCAATGCGCCTGAGTTCTTCGACAAAGGGGTATTCTCTGCACTGTTTACCACTCTTAAACAGCAAGCCTACCTTGATGTTGATGGTAACTGTGACAGTACTAAGAGTGAGCAACTGGCTTCGCTACTCTACTCAATGCTCTATCCTGAAGTACGCTTAACGATTGAAGAGAGCATCTACCAAGCAGTAGAAGCTAAGCAAGCGTAATAAGATGACTCGCTTTGAAATCTAAAAAGGGCATCCAATGGATGTCCTTTTTGATTACCAGAATGCGATAAACAATCCTATGGTGACGACCATACCGACATAGTTGTTATTGAGGAAGGCTCTAAAACATAAGTCACGCTCGCGGTGACGAATTAAATGCTGCTGAAATACAAACAGCGCACCGACCACCAAAAGGCTCCAATAGTAGCTTGCGCCGAGCTGATACCAGGTACCAACACACATCAACATGGCTAAAGTAATCAACTGTAAGACACCAATCACCATCTTGTCGAAGCGGCCAAACAGAATCGCAGTCGACCTAATCCCTATCTTCAGGTCGTCATCTCGATCAACCATTGCATATTGAGTATCATAAGCAATCGTCCATAGGGCATTAATAGCAAAGATAAACCACACTATCATCGGCACTTCTCCAGATTGCGCCGCCCACGCCATCGGGATTGACCAGCTAAACGCTAGACCTAAAAAGAGCTGTGGTAGATGAGTAAAGCGCTTCATAAATGGGTAGATAAACGCCAGCACTAGACCCACGAAAGAGAGCTGAATCGTCAGCGTATTCATGCTCAATACCAATACGAATGAGCTAATCGCGAGCACCAAAAATAGAGCAATCGCTTCTTTCGAACTAACACGACCTGACGGTAATGGGCGCTGCTTAGTACGTTTAACGTGTCCATCAACCTTACGGTCAGCAAAGTCATTAATTACGCAGCCAGCGGCACGCATAAAAATAACCCCAAGCACAAATACCAACAGGACTTTGAAATCCGGGATACCCTGAGCAGAGATAATTAACGCCCATAAAGTTGGCCAAAGCAGGAGCAAGGTCCCGATGGGTTTGTCCATACGCATCAATTGCCAATACGCGACAGCCTTGTCCGAGGTCATTTAAATACTCTCCTGTGTATAGATGGGCGCGGTAGGTAAAAACAGCTCAGCAACGAGCATCGGCTTATGGTTCATCCACAAACGAGAACGACGCGCGAGTAACACTTCGTCGTTCAATTCGACAATACCAACCTGAAGGGCGTCTCGTTTGACATCATTAGCACTAAAGACGGTGAGCCCTAACGGAATTTCACCTTGCTGAGCCAGATCGAATTCTTGGTCTTGCATTGAGGATTGAGGGATTAGGGTACGACCTAACACCCAAGCTTGGCCATCCCCTTTAAGCACAACTTTACGCAGTAAACACGCCTCTTGTGCTAATAGGGAGATTTCTTGGTCGTTGAGCCTCTCTGCTTTGACAACTTTGTTATGAAGTAGATCTACATTCAAAGATTGGCAATAAGACTCTAATAAACGTGACAATGAGCCCTGTTCTAATAACCATTTTTTTGCACTTTGTGTAGGAAAGCTAAAATTATCAGGGTCTTGCCATTTAGTTTGGCTTAAAGCTGATAAATAAAGCGCAGTCGATTGATTCATACTAGTATTCAATAAGTAGCCTTATCATCGTACAATAAAGCTTCGATCTCTGATGTTAACCACTACTTCGAGTGCTTAACGCATTTTTATTACAAATAGATGCCCTATTGTAACAAGACTCAGGCGATTCGAATATCGTGATTGGAAGAAAGAAAAGTTATAAATATGATTAAACGTTACCTAGCCCAAATATTTTGCCTGTTGAGCCTTGTTATTAGTTTACCGACTTATGCAGAAGAAGAGTCAGCACCTCAGTTAGCCTATTTTACCCTTGAGCCTGATTTAACCACCAACTTCTACACCAAAGGTAAAAAGCTCGGTTATATCCAAGTACGCATCGATATCATGGTTGCCAGTGAAGCCGATTTAAAACTCATCGAGCTGCACCAACCTTTGATTCGTGATGCCGTGATTGAACTGCTAGGCAAACAGTCCGAAGATACTATTACTTCATTAGCTGGACGCGAAGACTTACGTAAGACCCTCGTGAGCCAACTCAATGAAGCTTTACTACCTGAAACAGGTAAAACCATCATTGCTGACTTGCTGTTTACCAAGTACTTATACCAGTAATTCAAGTAAACTCGTGATACAAAAAAGCGGCGCTAAACGCCGCTTTTTATTAGCTACTGTTTGGCATTGGCTCGACTAGCATCGACTAAGCCAAACACCACCCCAGATAACAAACCGACTAAATGGGCAGTATTGGCGATGGCCATAAACGGCTGCATAAAGCCCAGTACCAACCACACCAACATAAAGCCAATAACAGGTTTAGGCATACTCAAACCGACTTGTGGCGCTTTGTAGCCTAACATCCATAAGTATCCGACCAAGGCGTAGACCACACCGGATAAGCCACCAAAGTTGGCCCCTTCGACCCAGTATTGTCCAGCGCCCGACAATGCCGCCGAAACCAGAAACAGTTGAATCAGCTTTGTTGAACCTAGCCTTTGTTCGATATCGCCACCTAACTGCCACCACCACAGTAAGTTAAAAGCGATATGCATCACCGAGAAATGCAATAGAGCATGACCGAACCAGCGCCACAGTTGCCACTCTTGACCTTCAAGAGCTGGAAAGTGTAACGCCTGAAAAATGGCATTGCCCATACCAAGCTGTTGCAAGATAAAGATAACCGCACACACCAGCATCACCAATAAGGTCATTGGCCCGGCTTTGGCTTTGATCATTGCCAGCATACTAGGTGAATTGTAGCTAAAATGACTCTTGCGCGACTCCGCCATATCCCAAGAGGCAGCCTGATATTTACTAGCATCAGGGTTGGCGAGGAAATGATCGAGCTCGGCTTGAGCCTCAACTTGATGTTGGCCGTCCGTTAGCCATAATGCGAATTGCCCTTCTCCCTCAGGCATCATCTGAATATCAATCTGACGTGAGGCCATATAATCAATAAAGGCCTGCGCCATACGCGGATTATTGAGAGAGATGAGTCTATGCATAAAGTTATCCTAGATTGGATTGCGTCGGTAATTGAGCTCTTTGCCAGGCTTCAAAGCCACCATCAACACTATACACCTGCTCAAAGCCTTGGTTAACCAAATACTGAGCGGCGCCTTGGCTACTGACACCGTGGTAACACATCACCAATACTGGCTGTTCAAACTCCACTTCATCCATAAAAGCAACCATAGTGTCATTGGTAAGATGAAAAGCATCTTTGGCATGAGCAACGGCAAAAGATTGTGGGTCACGGATGTCGACCATGGTTGCATCACCCTGCTCCAACAAGCGCTGCGCGCCATCAACATCAATATGTTTAAACTGGTCCATCAACTTTCTCTTTTCTGTTTTATTTATCGACCACCATTGTAACCTATCCAGTGGTTAACAAGTACACGGAGTGAGTAAGGTTATCCACTAGCGATCATATTTCGACCATCTGTGGATAAAACTGTGGATTGCGTTGATAAAGTGTTTATTTGATCATAGATCCACAATATATAGTGATGATCCTTATTTGAATGTGTGTAAACAAGAAACTATCCCCACCAGTAACTTGCCTCTAATGCCTTTATTCACCCTGCTTTCTGACAGATAGCAAAGAAATTTACCACAGAGTTACCCACAGGCAATTAGTTCAAGATTAGATCCCGTTATCGCATTTAAATTCCATTTATGATCGGCAATAAAAAAGCCGAGATCATAAAATCTCGGCTTCTTAAAAATTCAGGGGGAGAGATTAAAACTCGCCAACCGCCGCTTTAAGCTTTTTCATCGCATTCTTTTCGAGCTGACGAATACGTTCTGCAGATACGCTGTAGGTTTCAGCAAGCTCTTGCAGGGTAGATTTGTTGTCATCTAACCAACGTGAACGAACAATATGCTGACTGCGCTCATCTAGGCTCTTAAGCGCTAGGCTCAAACGATTATTGGTGTGAGCTTCCCAGTTTGATGCTTCAACATGGTCTGCAACGTCTGACGCTTTGTCTTCTAGGTAGACCATAGGTGCAGTATATGAGGTCCCCGTATCATCGTCGTCAGTCGGCATCTCAAACGTTGCGTCTTGCGCAGCTAGGCGAGATTCCATTTCACGCACTTCTGATGGCTCTACGCCAAGCTCACGAGCAACAGTTTCTACTTCACCGTTATTGAACCAACCTAGACGTTTTTTCGACTTACGTAAGTTAAAGAACAATTTACGCTGTGCTTTGGTCGTTGCGATTTTCACAATGCGCCAGTTACGTAGCACATACTCGTGAATTTCAGCTTTAATCCAGTGAACCGCGAAAGAGACCAGACGAACTCCCACTTCAGGGTTAAAGCGTTTTACCGCTTTCATCAGGCCAATGTTACCTTCTTGAACTAGGTCAGCCATTGGTAGGCCATAACCTGAATAACCACGAGCAACGTGCACAACAAAGCGCAGGTGCGAAAGGATCAATCCTTTTGCCGCCTCAATTTCGCCGTCGTAATGCAGTCTCTCCGCTAAATCACGCTCCTCTTCAGGAGTTAGCATTGGGTAGCTGTTTACCGAGCGAATATAGCTGTCTAAGCTATCTTGGGTTACAGCTGCCATTGGGTATGCTTGACTTGTCATTCAGTTCCTCATCAATCTCTGATCTGGAGTATTTTTAACCCATAAATCTTGAACCTAAAATGAACAGGTTTCAAGCAGGGGAAAGTTATTATGCACAAACAAACTGTCTACACAAGATAAAGTATACGGTAGCGTGTACTTTTTTCAATAGTATGACAACGTCATAATAAACAGGTTCAATTTAAACAGGTTCTATTTCTTTTAGATGACGCTGAGCAGAAACCTTCGCCGCAAGGCAACCTAAGAAGGTGCCTAACATCACGAGGAGCAAAGACTCATCCCAGCTCAAACCTACCAGTCTGAAGCGACTATCATACAGTAGCGCCAATTGCTCAACACTGTTGTTGAGTATAATTGTGATAACCGCAGTTAAAATCCAAGCAATTGTTGCTCCAAGCAATCCAAACCACATGCCCGAGTATAGATACGGGCGTAAAATATAGCTGTTTGTCGCACCAATTAGCTTCATGGTTTGGATTTCGTCTTTGTTCGCCAGTACGTTAAAACGCAAAGTGTTACCAACAATCAAGAATACCGAGCCCAACATAAGCACAGATAGGGTAACGACAATACCGCCAACAAGGTTCTTAATCGCATCCAAGCGCGTCAGCCAATCCTCATCGAGACGTACGTCAGTAATGCCTTCTTCTTTCGCAACACGTGAGGCTAATTTCTTGATCGATTCCTTATCTTCCATACTTGGCGTAATCACTAATACACCAGGTAAAGCATAATCATCCAGCATGGTCAGCGCGCGCTCAAAGCCTGAATATTGGCTGAGATCATCTAAACCTTGCTGCGGAGAGACGTACTCCACTTTCGCCACATCCGTCGCACTCTCTAGTTGGTCTTTCAATACCATCACGCGCGCTTCAGGGGTTTGCTCTTTTAAGTAAGCACTCACTTGCGAAGGGCTAGTCACATCACTAGACGCTTCAGAAATGTTTTTACCGAGTAAATAGAGTGCAGAAGGCATCGCTAGCGCCATTGAAATAACGGCTAAGGTGAGAATATTCCCCATCGGGCGCAACCAAAGTTCACCTAATGACGCTTTAGCTTGCTTAAGGTGTACGGTGAAGAAACTGTCGCGCTTAACGCGATTCTTGGCACGCTTTGAAGTACTCGCTTTTTTACGAGGATTAATGGCCATAGTCTTCGACCTCACTCAAGAAACCTTGGTTTAACTCTAGATGGCGGTATTGTGGGCGAGTATTCACTAACCCCAGATCGTGAGTGGCCAGTAGGATGGTCACTCCAGCACGGTTAAATTCTTCAAACAGTTTTAACACGCGATTGGATAAGTCAGGGTCAAGGTTACCCGTTGGCTCATCGGCCAATAATAGCGTTGGACGATTAACAACCGCACGGGCAATCCCAACACGCTGCTGCTCACCACCCGACAATTGGCTCGGTAAACACTTAGCTTTATCGAGCAAGCCCGTTTTATCTAACGCGGCAGAAACTCGACGTTTAATCTCGTTTTCCGCAATTGACTCGATGCGCATAGGCAACGCGACGTTATCAAATACGCTTCTATCCATCAGCAGACGATGGTCTTGGAACACAATCCCGATATTGCGACGTAGAAACGGAATATCTTTGCTCGGAATACGAGTGATGTCGTGGTCATTGAAACTGATTTTTCCATCAGTTGGGCGTTCAATGGCACATATCAACTTTAGCAGCGTACTCTTACCGGCACCCGAATGGCCACCGAGAAAGGCCATTTCACCTCGACGGAGATGAAAGTCGACCTTCTGTAAAGCTTGTCGACCACCGCGATAGGCTTTACTCACTTGCTGAAATTTTATCACTCGAAATCCCTCTTAACTGAGTTTCTTCAATTGCTTGTTAGATAGATGACTGGATTAGTCTTCTCGACTGAATAGTGCGTCGATAAATTCTTGTGTTTCAAATGGACGTAGATCGTCAATGCCTTCGCCTACACCGATGTAACGGATAGGGATTTGGAATTGATCCGCTAGGGCGAAGATCACACCACCTTTCGCCGTGCCATCTAACTTAGTTAGAGTAATACCGGTCAGAGGCGCTACATCGCTAAACAGTTTTGCTTGGCTAATCGCATTCTGACCAGTACCCGCATCTAGCGTTAACATGATTTCATGCGGAGCAGAGCCGTCGACTTTTTGCATTACACGGACGATCTTACGCAGCTCTTCCATTAGGTTCGCTTTGTTCTGCAGACGACCGGCGGTATCAGCGATAACCACATCAACACCTTTGGCTTTGGCTGATTCAATCGCATCATAGATAACTGAAGCACTGTCAGCACCGGTATGCTGAGCCACCACTGGGACGTTGTTACGCTCACCCCATACTTGCAGCTGTTCTACCGCTGCGGCGCGGAATGTATCACCGGCCGCCAACATTACTTTCTTGCCTTCCGCTTGGAATTGCTTCGCTAGCTTACCGATAGTCGTCGTTTTACCTACACCGTTTACACCGACCATCAAAATAACGTAAGGCGTTTTGCTGCTATCAACTTCAAGCGGCTTCTCTACGTTAGACAGAATCTCAGCCATCTCTTCTTTGAGCAGACCGTATAGTGCTTCACCATCTTTCAGATCCTGACGAGACGCTTTCTCCGTCAGGTTATCAATAATCTTTAGCGTGGTATCCATACCCACATCAGCAATAAGCAGCTGCTCTTCAAGCTCTTCAAATAGCTCATCATCGATCTGCTTGCCTTTAAACAAGCCAAAGAAGCCAGCACCAATGTTAGCTTTGGTACGCGCTAGGCTGCGTTTAAGACGAGCAAAAAAGCTTTCTGTTGGTTTTTCTTGCTCAGCAACACGAGGCTCAGCTGGCGTAGCAACTTCTTCTATCGCTTCTTCCACTTCAACAACTGCTTCTGCTTCTGCTTCTGCTTCTGCTTCTGCTTCTGCTTCTGCTTCTGCTTGCTGAGTTTTAGTTTGTTCTACTTGCTCGTCAACAGTTTCAAGCTGCTGTTGCTCAAGTTCTTCAGCAGCTTGCTGTGTTTCTTCAACGGGTTGTTTTGCTTGTTCTTCATCACCAAAGCCAAGCCAAGAGAGTAAACCGCGCTTCTTTTTTTCCGTCATCTGGGGCTATCCTAGATCGTCTTAATTAAATCAGACTCTTTTCTGGGGGCTATTATCGCTACTCAGAAAAGACAAATGACAACAAAGTGAAAAGTTTTCACTGATAAAGCGATGGTATACACTTTGTTATCAACAAATTTGGGCTGTATGTTAGCGCTCAACAGCAGAGCGACTGGCTATAGTATCACTTTATTAGCGGTCAAAAAATCTATGGTAAGACGTCGCCAGCAAAACACATCACAAAAAAAGCCATCGGCGGGCTTTGTTCGTATTATTAGCGGCTTATGGAGAGGAAGAAAACTCCCTGTTCATGACGCAGAAGGTCTTAGACCGACAACCGATCGCGTAAAAGAAACGCTATTTAACTGGATAGCACAAGACGTACCACGTGCAAAGTGTCTTGATCTTTTTGCTGGTTCTGGAGGCTTAGGCTTTGAAGCCGCTTCTCGTCAAGCTAAGATGGTGACGCTAATTGAGCTAAACCCACAGGCTTTCAGGCAGTTACAAACGAATATTGCGTCATTAAAAGGCGATAATCTACAAGCGATCAACAGCGATGCGCTTAGCTACTTAAGGCAGCCTGGGACACCTCATCACGTCGTTTTCATCGATCCCCCTTTCCGTAAAGGATTGCTCGATGAAACCGTCGCTTTGTTGGAAAGTAATGGCTGGCTAGCGGACGGCGCTATGATTTATATTGAAACAGAAAAAGAGTTGGCTTTGGAAGGCATTCCGGCACACTGGCACCTACACAGAGAGAAAACCGCAGGACAAGTCTGCTACCGACTGTTTGAACGACAACAAGACTAAATAGGACGTCGATATGAAAGCGTTATTGTTACTCGCAAAAGCCGCGATTGGCTTTGTGTGGTTTATTTTGATTTTTAATATCTTTCACCCTTTCCCAGGAAATTCTGCGATTGCGCTCTACATCATGACCGCATTCTTGCTCATCATGCATGGTCTACAGATGCTGATCTTCATCGGTGCATTTGGTGACAAGATCAGTATGAGCCGCTGGGAAAAATGGTCGATTCTAATTTTTGGTATTTTTGCTCTGCTCGATATCCGACGCAAACATATGATGTAAACAAACGCCGCTCAACTGAGCGGCGTTTTTTGTCTTTTAAGCTAAGTATCCTTTGACCCCATCAAGGAACATCTGGGTAGAGATCATAATCAGCAATAAGCCCATCAACCTTTCCACTGCCTTTAAGCCTCGTTCGCCCAAAATACGATGGAAGAAGTTATAGAACATCAAGATAAAGAAGGTCGCGCCCCACGCTAACAACACCGCGCCCGACAGCTCAAGTAACTTATCTGGGTGTTGACTAGAAAGCAGCAAAATCGACGCAATAACCGAAGGACCAGCAATCATAGGAATAGCCATCGGCACAAAGAATGGCTCTTCACCCGCCGCTAAACCAACAATACTTCCGCCACTTGGGAATATCATTTTTATCGCAATAATGAATAGAATGATACCGCCTGAGATGCTCAAGGTTTCCGGTTGAACATGGAGGAAACTAAGGATGCTTTTACCCGCAAAAAGGAATAACAACAAAATGCCGAGGGCAAAGCAAAGTTCACGTACCAGAACGATACGGCGGCGCTTAGGATCTAAGTGCTTTAATATCGATAGGACGATAGGTAGGTTGCCAAGCGGATCCATGATAAGAAAGATCATGGTCGCGGCAGAAAGAATGTCCATGAATTAAGCCTCCAAAATGTTATAAATCAAGCGCATCAAAAAGTCGGCGAAGTATAACAATCTCATGTTGTGATTTGGAGGCACAAGCGCAATTAATCTCAATCACTTAGCGATTAATGACAGTTTCAGTTAATGGCTACAGACTCGCTCAGCATTAATCTGCCAAATCCCTTCTTGAACAATCACTTTTTCACGCTCAATAAAGAATTCTAATAGCGTATCTAGCGTGAAGCCATTGCACTTACAGGTTCTAAAACGCGCTTGCTCACCAAACGTTTCGTTCACCACAGATTCCAATTCTGATTTGGACATCGGGCGTTCTCTCAATAAGTTTAGAACGTTGTGAGCATGGATTTCAGTCGACATAATGTTTCCTCAACAAGGTTTGATGTGTTGAGAATAACCAATCGAAGCGTTTTTGCTTTGATTTTAGATAACCAGAGAAGCGGTAATCAGACTGTGAGCAAGCAGGTAACTACCCGAGATCAGGTAACGTCCTTGGCGCAGCGGATGTTTATAGTCATGAATGGCAAGTAACACGGCTGATAGCGTTAAGGTAGCAGAACCGATAAAGCCCACCGCACTCGCGCCCCCACCATGAATTAACCACACCTCTCCGGCCGCCCAGTTCAGTTGCAGCAAAACAATCCCCATCATAACAACCGGAAATATCAACTGGTCAATCTTAGGCAGCAACAAGAAAAAGCTCACGACACCGATACCAAGTAGCAATGCCGGTAACCAAAGCACCATGTCGCCAGAAAGCTTGAACCAAAAGGATGCGCTATAACAAAGTTGAGCGGCAATAAAGCCTGCAAAGCTCAACCTAAGGTGTTTCTTAACAAGGTAGAGTCCATCAGCCACCATTGAGATCGCCAACCCTAGCGATACCCACCCAGCCGCGGCACTCATTGGTGCACTGTGACTCCAAAGCATGACTAACAGCAGAAGCAGCGACATTGTTTTAAACATCACAGCCTGCTTCACATGATTATTTTCATTGGCGGAAATACTGATATACCCAGAAAGGGCAACCGATAGCCAGCTCCACATTCGAACACCTCAATAAAAATGAGCTGCTAGTGTAGGCAGACCGACCTAGATGTCTAGCCACAGAAAGCAAAACTTGGATCTTGATGTGAGTTATCTGTTTCTCTCCTCCCGGATTAACCAGTATGCCACCTACTAACCTTCCAAGAACACACCGATAATACTCAACAATTTTATTTAATTGTCTCGATTACACATGCCAAGCCATCAAAAATGGCATACCAATAACAAAAAAACAAAAATGAAAAATACAAATCAATGACTTATGCAAAAAACGAGATTAGATCGCATTTGAAAAGTAGAGATTTATATTAAATTAACCTGACAATATAGTGACAATTTAATACCACTGTCATAGAAACATCAGAAACAGAAAGCCATTTTAACACAAAACAATCTGAAAAATGACCAGAAAAAACCAAGACAGCAAAAACAAAACAAAACTATCATCAACAATATGAAAAAACAAAACAAAAACTTTAAAATCAACAACTTAAAACAAAATCAAATTTAAAATAGATTAAGTAATAGACAAGTTACTTTTTTATAAATCACAGATAACCCCTGCAATTTAGCCCCATTCAACCAAGAAAAGTTACACTTTTGGAGCTTAGGCAACAAAATACTTGATCAAACCACCAAAATACTGCTATTCTAAAAAACATAGAATCAAACATCACATTAAAGGAGCAGTGCTATGATTTCTTCTTCACAAAAACAAGGACTTGTAATGATCGCAGTAGTCGTAGGCCTAATGACACTGCCGATGATGTACTAAGTCAAATTTAAAAACAAAAAGGGACGCAGATGCGTCCCTTTTTGTTTTAATCAACATTTCTTATGGCATTTTTGATTTAATTATCAGCGACATGTCTAGTTTTGACACAATCACTAAAACCACCATTTTTAAGCTTTAGGCTATAAATGCTTAGATAACACATCCCAATGAGCATAATAGAACAGAAGTGCCGCGACAGTAATTAGTGTCATCAGCGTAATTGCCGCTCGCCAGACAAAACGACTACTTCTTGGCGTGAGCTCTTTTTCACATTCATCACACGTGGTTAAGAAGTCTTTGCGATTATCTAGCTTAAAATCTTCTTCATGCACGACTTTATTGCGAATCGTCGCAATGTATCTCAGCTTACCGATCACATCATGAGGAAGCCGTTCTTCACAGCTCGTAATGAGCTGATGCAAACCTCTGCCATCAGCGTGATATTGAGTACGGAGAAGCTTCTCGATACGACGAGTGCGTGTAACCACTTTTTCGATATCAGACATAGTTTTCCTCCATTGCTACTAAGTTTAGCGACATTTGCTCCATCTACTACCTACTCTCCCACTTTTTATCTAACTTGCAAGAAAATTTGTGCTGTAGAATCAATACTTAAACTCTCTCCCAACTTTTTTCTGCTTACAGTGGTGTGATATGGCTCGAATAGTTTTTTGCACTTGAGTATTTTATCTTTATAGCAAGACTCATACCCAGAATAGAGTCTAAAATCTCGCTATCATTACGCTAAACCCATTAGAGGCCGTGAAACATGCCTGTAACGCTATTCATTACTGTTGTTATTTTTGCCCTTGCTAGCGGCTGGGCTTTTGTCCACTTCTATCGCAAGCATATCCAAGGTGAAGACGCGCCCGAACAAACCGCAGATGTCACCGTATTAGACAAGCAATCGATCGATATAGAGAACACTCAACCAGGACAAGAGGACCAAGAATATTGGATCTACGTGCAGAAAGGTCGTTTAGGCCCTAAACGTGAATTCCAAGTTGGTGTGCACTATTTCCACGCTCTCAATCCTGGCGATCAGGGCACGCTCACTTATCAGGGAGATAAGTTTCTCCACTTTGCGCTCAAACGTTAAGGCAATAACCAACGGGTTTTATCGGATTTCGACAGACACCAGCTCATCATTAACGCGCCGCTGCCACTTAACACAATCCATAGCGGAATAACCCAAGCTGGATGTCCCTGATACCAGCCAAACTCTTTCATCGGCCACAAGAAAATAGGGTGAAGGATATAAATCCCTAGGCTGTGCTGGCTGATAAAACCAATTACCTTATTAGCTTGCCCTGATAAGCCTTCACCAAAATAGCGGCAAAGCATAAAGATCATGCTCGCCGCTAGAATCACATTGAGTGTCTTGTACGACAACCAACGTCCGACCGTGTACTCCCCAGCGAGCTGGCTGTTATGAATCACCATATACGCCGTCGTCGCTAATGCCACCGTCCCTAGCAGGGTAAATAGCACAACATAGCCTTTCGACAAGGGCACTCGTTGATAAAGCAGATAACCCAATGGCAGGTAGCCACTGTACAGCCAAAGTTGATGGCTCCACGGCCCATCGATTTTGAGTAAGTACATCAGTGATGTCGCAAGCCATACCGCAACAAAACCATAGAGAGCACTTGCGCCATAACGCATAACCACTAACTGGAAAAACGGGATCACAAAATAGAGTGGAATAAAGTAATAGAAGAACCCAAGGTGATAATAGGTCGCGTGTGATGGACTATCAGCCATTACTTGCTGGGTCACTGAAACGTCATAGCCACTGCTTGTTAAGCCAGAAAGCAGAGCGTAGAACAGCGACCAGAGGAGAAACGGTACTAGCACCTTGCCCAAACGCCGTTTGACATAATACTTGGCATCAAATGGCCGACTATCGCTCAACATCAAGGCGCCAGTAATCAGAATAAACACCGGAACGGCCCAGCGAGTGACGCTATTTACCCCCACCGCGGTCGCCCATTCACCGAAAGGGATCACACCAAACTCATGTCGATACGGCGCAAGCACATGAATCGCAATTACAGCTACTGCGGCCACACAGCGTAGTAAATCAAAAAACAGAACCCTTTCTCTCATACTGACACCTCAGAAAATAACCTCTTGAATATAGCAATAAAAAAGCTGACCGCATGAGTCATTTGGGCAGCTTTTAGTCAATAAACATTCAGGCTAGTTAAGCGATGGCGGTCTGTTTCACTTTCGGTAGCTTGAGTGAGATCAGCGTGGTTAAGGCGAGGAAGACAAAGGATACCCACAAGCAAGCCGACAGACCTGCCATTTGGAATACTAAGCCAGATAGAATCGTGCCGATCAGACGACCCATAGCATTTGCCATGTAATAGAAACCGACATCTAAAGAGACACCATCGCCCTTGGCATAGCTGACAATTAGATACGAATGGAGCGATGAGTTGACCGCAAAAATAGCGCCAAACACCATCAGACCACCGATAATCACCAATTCAGGCTGCCAACCTATTTGCACCGCATAAGCAATAACTGCGGTCACTAGCGCGAGCAATGCGGCCCACACCAAAGCAGCATGACCATCTGGCACTTTACCTTGCGCTTTGCCAGTAATTTTAGGCGCAACGCCCTGCACCACACCGTAAGCTATCGTCCACGCTGCGAGGAAACCGCCAACCCAAGCGTGATCCCAACCAAACACACTACCGAGATAAATAGGCAGGGCAATGACAAACCACACATCACGGGCGCCAAAGAGGAACATACGCGCTGCAGAAAGGATATTTATCGGCTGAGATTTTGAAAACAGCTGACTAAACTTAGGCTTAGTTTTCGCTTTGCCCATATCCGCTTCAAGGCTGATAACGCTACCAATAAACACCATCGTTAACACTGCTGCCATAGCCAATACCGCATATTTAAAGCCGATTATCGACAGAAGTAAGCCACCAACAAAGAACCCCGCCCCTTTGAGCGCATTCTTCGAACCGGTCAAGATAGCAATCCACTTATACAGGGCCCCTTGCTGATCATCAGGGACCAAGGTTTTAATCGCACTCTTGGCACTCATCTTATTGAGGTCTTTGGCGATACCTGACAGAGCCTGAGCTGCCATCACCCAAGGAATGGTTAACATTGCACTTGGTACGGCAAGCATACTGAGCGCAATAATCTGCATCCCCAAGCCCAAGTTCATGGTTTTATTAAGACCTAAACGTGCACCTAGCCAGCCACCTATAAGGTTTGTCACAACACCAAAAAATTCGTAGAAAAGAAACAGTGAAGCAATCTCAAGTGAACTGTAGCCTAAGTCATAAAAGTACAGCACCACCAGCATGCGAAGGGCGCCGTCAGTAACGGTGAAGTTCCAGTAATTGAAAGTCACCAGCATGTATTGGCGAACGCTTTTGCTTAGGTTTGACAACATAACATCCTACCGATTGAGTGGAAGAATTGAGTTTGAGGAGAGATGGTAGAGCTTTTGGATCATCATGATCCAAAAGCTCTTATCGCTGAACAAGGGATTACTTTTGCGCCACCGCGTTGATGTACTCCACTTGAATTGGTTTGGTAAAAGCACCTGGGCGCAATGCCTGAACCTCTTGAACAATCTTGTCCAAGTTCCAACCCTTTTCTAGCAGTAGATGAGCTGCAAATAACCCTGTACGACCAGATCCACCCATGCAGTGCATCGCAACCTTACCGCCATTGTCGACGACCTTATGTAGCTCAGGACTCGCCGCTTGCCACTTGGCAGCAAAATCAGCACCCGGTGCGCAATCATCTTCAATTTCGATTTGAAACCACTGCATACCGAGGGCACGAGCTTTTTCGCCCAAAGCAGCAACATCTTTACTCGCTAGCTCCGCGTCATCTAACGCAGTAACAATCGCTTCAACACCTTGCTCTTTAAGCTGCGCTAGCGATGAGTCTAGATCAACATCTTTAGTCCCTGGACACGGAGTCAGGACTAACGCACCAGCATCTAAATCGAGTTGCCATGTAGGATGTGACATATTCATTTCCACAATTTTTATATGTTTAAATTAATACTCAAAATAATTGGAGTTGCAGCTAGGCAACAAGCAAGTTCAGCCCTATGAGCATAGGTTTCCTATGTGATTAGGGCGGCCGGCGATCCGGTGGACTTGTGCAGTTAACAACGCTGCGGCTTCAAGTATGAAGAGTATTAAGCTAGGCCAACGTTACGTACTAACTCTGCAGTACGTGTCGCATAGCCCATTTCGTTATCGTACCAAGCGTAGATCTTAACCATGCGTTTACCCACCAGCATGGTTGATAGCGCATCAACAATTGTTGAGCGTTGGTCGCCTTTGTAATCAATAGAAACTAATGGTCGTTCTTCAAAACCAAGGATGCCTTTCAGTTCATTCTCAGACGCTTGTTTCAGCATCGCGTTAACTTCTTCTGCCGTGGTGTCTTGCTTCACTTCGAAGATAATGTCTGTCAAAGAAGCGTTCGCTAATGGAACACGTACAGCATGGCCATTGATGCGGTTTTCTAGCTCCGGGAAGATCTCAACAATCGCCTTAGCACTACCTGTTGTAGTTGGGATTAGGCTCATGCCACACGCACGCGCACGGCGTAAGTCTTTATGCGGCGCATCTAGAATAGTTTGCGTGTTGGTTAGATCGTGAATCGTCGTGAATGACGCGTTCTCGATGCCAAGCTTCTCGTTGATCACTTTAACCACAGGTGCAATACAGTTTGTTGTACAAGACGCTGCCGTTACGATTTTGTGCACTGCAGGGTCAAAGATATGGTCATTGACACCGACAACGATGTTCGCGATACCTTCTTCTTTCACTGGTGCCGATACCACAACACGTTTCACGCCTTGCTCTAAGTATTTGTTTAGGAATGATGTCTTACGGTGGACACCCGTCGCTTCAATCACCACATCACAGCCAGACCAATCGATAGCATCAATGTCGCGCTGTTGAGTGGTTTTGATGCGTTGACCATTGATGATCATCTCATCGCCTTCAACAGACACTTCATGGTGCCAACGACCCTGAACTGAATCAAACTCTAGAAGGTGAGCCAATGTTGCTGTATCGCCAGCAACATCGTTAATTTGAACAAACTCTAGCTCTTGCCAATCGAAAGCTGCGCGAAGTGCTAGACGACCGATACGGCCAAAACCATTAATACCTACTTTAACTGCCATGTTTTTGTCTCTCAGTTAGTGGTTACTCCTCAAATTTGAGGGAGTAAAGTTTTGTGATTCGTTAAACGCAACATTGAGGGCGTGAAGTCATCGCTTCTAAGCGCTCGATATCTTGTTGGTATTCAGTTTTCAAACAGTTCGATGCGATCAGGTCATCGATCAACTTTCGCATCCAACCGGGTAAATTAGTTGATAAACGGTAGAACACCCATTGCCCCTGCCTAACGTCAGTCAAAATGCCGCTCGAACGCAATTGAGCAAGGTGGCGAGATATTTTGGGCTGACTCTCTTGCAGTGCCTGTGTGAGCTCGCCCACCGATAAACACTCTTGGCGCACAATCAGCATTAAGCAGCGCACTCGTGTTTCATCAGATAACAGTTTAAAAAATTGATGAGGAAGCATGGTTATATACTCATATCTGGATATGCATATATATTAGACAGTGAAACACATACGTCAATCCATATATATAGATTTTCATAAAAGTTTCATTTAGAGGGGTAAAAGAGATTAGATGATGGTGTTAAGCTCTTGGCTCCAACGCTGAGCCTGCGAAATGCGTGATGAAATCTCATCAAAGGATAGGTCGAGAAATTCACATAGCTCCTCAACCCCCTTCCAATCCGCTTTCTCGTAACACTCCTCAAGTGTCAAAAGCTCGCCATAAGGGCCAGTTCGACGGATAATAGCGCCTTTTATTGAATTAGAAAGCGGAAGCTGTTCCACGACATCTTCTAAAGACATATCAAACATCGCATCCAGCATAGAAAACAACCCGATCAAAAAGGCCTGATCTTGATGCCTATCAAAAGGCATATCTTTCGACATTAAATAAAAGAACTGTGCACGTTGCAGTGATAACCTAAAAACCTCTTTCGGTTTAGTATCAGTAACAAATGAGGCAATCGCTAACGAAACAAACATTTTCAATCGATCGCCACCTAAATAAAGTAACGCTTGCTTGAATGAGGATATCGGCACTTCGAGACGATCTGACATAGTATTAACGAAACGAAGTAGCTTGTATGAGAGTGCGATATCTCGACTAATTAGCTGCTCAACCTTCTTATAATTAATATCTTCTCGACATACTTCCCGAACCAAAGCCAATGCGGTTGCATGCTGTGGGCTAATATAACGCTGGCGATACACTCGAGGCTTACTAAAAAAGTAACCTTGGAAAAAGTTAAAGCCAGCCGCTCGAGTAGTAAGGAAGTCTTGCTCTGTTTCTACGCGCTCAGCCAAAAACTTACGTTTACTGCCTTTGTCACGATACTCTTTAACAAAAGCACACGCTTCTTCAATACCAGTCGCCGATATATCAATTTTAATAATTTTGACATATGGCATGAAGCGTTTCCATTCCGGCTTATAAACAAAATCATCCAACGCAATAATGTAACCACGAGAGTGGATCTCTTTAATCGCTTCAAACAGTTCATCATTAGGTGTGCATGTTTCTAAAATTTCAACCACGATCTTCTTACGAGGTAAGGATAGGGGCAATAAGCGCAGCAGACTAGTTTGAGGGAAGTTGATAAAAGCTCGAGAGGTCTCGACATCAGGGTTTGTACCGACAGCCAAAAAGTTCTCAACAATCAGACGATATGTCGCTCGATTGGATTCAATATGGGCAGGATAGCTATTTTGTTCACTATCGCGAAATAACAGCTCATAGCCCATAGTTTGTCGCTTAGCGTTAAATATAGGTTGGCGTGCCACATATGTTTCATAAGTTTCATAAGTTTCTTTTGAACGATATGGCATGATTATCTACAGCGTGTCAATGATTTCATAAAGCACACTCATTCACAGAGGGTATATGTTAGAACGTACTATCCTGTCAACTGATACAAAACTGCCACAGAATCAGGCCACTAGTTGGCTAGTACAAACCAATGAGAAATGTTTACTGTCAGCATATCAAGTCAGTCATTTATTGTGATGGTAATCACACTTAAGGTATTCATCAAGTCAATTTTTTGTCAAATAAGTACTGGCGCGGAGAAAGGAACACAACACATCAGTGCTACAATTTTGCTGCGGCAAGCAAAGCACCACAGCCCATAAACATTGATCCGAATACCTTGTTGATTTTCGACATAATCTTATCTGAACGAATAAAGCGGCCCATTTGCGAAGCCAAACTGGTGTAGCCAAGCATAACAACAGCATCAATAAAGACAGTTGTGAGGCCCAATACCATTAGCTGAGTCAGTTGGTCTTTAGTCGGGTCAATAAACTGCGGAAACAGTGCAACCAGAAAAACAATCGATTTAGGATTAGTTAGGTTGATCAAAATCGCCTTGCGCATCAGGTCCATGCTCGATAGATGCGCGCCCGCTTCATCGGTCGCAATGCTAGAATGATCACGCCACTTATGAATACCTAGCCAGATCAGATAAGCCGCGCCGACCCACTTAATCACACTAAAAGCGAACGCAGACTGAGCAACTAAAGCGCCAATGCCCGCACCGACTAACATAATATGGATCGTGAGGCCGACCTGAAGCCCTGCAATCGCGGCAAGCGAACGCCTTGTGCCATAGCTTAAACCATTACTAATCGAGTTTACTGTACCCGACCCAGGGGCAAGACTGAACACAATTGCGGTTACCACATAAGCAAGCCAAACATGTATATCCATAGTATTTCCTCTCGACTAAACGCCCTTAGCCACACATAATCTAGTTCTGTTGCACAACTCAAACCACAATCAGGCTTTACTTGACCATGAATGATTCACGCTCCAACATTAGTCCTTTTTATACTCAAGAGTCCAATTTTGAGCAAGTGATCAATGGTAGTATTGCCAACTTATGGCGCTCTCGTGAAGAAGGCTATCTGAAGTCGTTTGATAAGAAAGCACTTTATTGGATTAAGCTGACTTCACCTCAACATGATAAAGCAATTGTCGTGGTTAACGGACGTATTGAATGCACCTCTAAGTACCAAGAGCTTTTCTACGATCTCTTCCAGCAAGGCTATAATATTTATTCATTTGATCATCGCGGCCAAGGCTTGTCTGATCGCCTAATTGAAGATAAGCAAATGGGCTTTGTCGGTGAGTTTGATGATTACATTAAAGACTTAGCTCAGATCATCGAACATTTTGATTTATCTGGTTATTCAAAGCGCTATCTACTTGGCCACTCAATGGGCGGCAATATTGCGACTCGTTATCTGCAAACACATGACGCCAAGTTTGATGCCGTTGCCCTCAGTGCGCCTATGTATGGGGTAAACCTACCTTGGCACCTCAAACCAATTGCGACAATATTAGGCCAAGTACTCACTGCGGTTTACCCCAAACCAACCTTTGCTCCGGGGCAAGTCGCCTATTACCCAAAACCTTTTGCGGGCAATCAACTTAGCCAAAGTAACGCCCGTTACCACTGGTTCCGCAATTGGTATGAGCAGCACCCAGAACTGAAAATTGGTGGTGCCAGCACTCAATGGGTATGGCAAGGATTGATGGCTTGTAAGCAGTGCTATCTGATGACTCGTCATATCAAGACTCCACTGTTGGTAATGCAAGCTGGCGATGATCAAATCGTCTCAAACCAAGCGCAAACTCAGTTTATGAAAAAACTCGCCAAGACCCATAGCCAATGTGAGTTTAAGATTATTCATAACGCCAAGCATGAATTGCTGTTTGAAAAAGACCAATATCGTAACCAAGCACTGGATGCGACTTTGCAGTTCTTCGCTCAATACTAAAATAGGAAATAGCGGAGGGCGATCTTTACCCTCTTTTTCCCCTTTATGTTCAAGTAAAATACCCTCTCTACCCAAACGGGAAACTATTCGCACTGCATACGAGGGTGATATGACCGAAGCACGCAAAGATACTCCTTTTCACATTGTAGCCTCAGATCTCGATGGCACTCTTCTCGCACCAAACCACCAGCTTAGTGCCTACTCCAAAGAGACATTAAAAACACTGCATGAAAAAGGCTTTACCTTTATTTTTGCGACTGGTCGCCACCATATTGATGTGGCTGGAATTCGTGAGATTGCAGGTATTCCGGCTTACATGATCACTTCTAATGGTGCGCGCGTTCATGACCAGAATGATCAACTGATGTACAGCAAGAATGTCCCTCAAGAATTGGTTCAGCCAGTGATCGACGTGATCCGCCAAGATCCAAACATCTTTATCCACATGTACCAAAATGAAGATTGGTTACTCGACCGTGACGATGAAATGCTGGCGAAATTCCACAGCGAATCAGGCTTTGCTTATAAGCGCTTTGCAGCGGATGCAGCACCTACTGATGGCATTGCTAAAGTGTTCTTTACTCACCCTGAGCAAGACCATGACCACCTAGTGACTTTTGAGCAAAAACTGCGTGATACATTTGGTGACAAGCTGAATATCGCGTTCTCTACACCTTGGTGTCTGGAAGTGATGGCGGCTGAAGTGTCTAAGGGCCACGCACTAGAAGCGGTTGCCAAGTCACTCGATCTAACGTTAGACAACTGCATTGCGTTTGGTGATGGTATGAACGATGCAGAAATGCTAGCAATGGCAGGCAAAGGATTGGTGATGGGGACTTCACACCATAAAGTGAAAGAAGCACTACCAAACAATGAAGTGATCGGCAGTAACGCAGACGATGCCGTTGCGCATTATCTGCAAGATAACCTGTTATAACAGCACACTTATTTATCTTCATCAGGCAGCACTATCGCTACCTGATTTTGTTCTATCGCTCTAACGCTGACTTGGCAGCTTTTCTTTATCTAGAATCGCCTGCCACTCTTGCTCACTGACAGGCATGATAGAAAGGCGGTTACCACGCTTAACTAACGGCATATTTTCTAACTCTGGCATCGCTTTCATCACCGTCAGCGGGATCAGACGCTCCGTTTTACGTACAAATTCAATATCGACCATTACCCACCTTGGGTTGTCTGGGCTCGAGTTCGGATCGTAATAATCACTTTCTGGGTCAAAAGCAAAATGGTCGGGATAAGCCTCTTTGGTCACCTTAGCGATACCCGCAACGCCAACTTTCTTACACGATGAATGGTAAATCAGCACTAAATCGCCCTCTTTTACCTCATCTCGCATCATATTTCGCGCCTGATAATTACGCACACCTTCCCAGCAAGAACTATTTTGTGTTCTGAGAGTGTCAATAGAGAAGGTGTCCGGTTCTGTTTTGAATAACCAATATGCCATAATAGAATCCGCCAGTTTCTGAATAGGGAAGATATAGCATGAAGGCGCTTCGAAACCCAGTCGCTATCGTGACATTACTTACATTACAAGCTTGTTCGATTTCAACACAGCCAAGTTCCGAGTCAACATCGACTACACCTGCAGCCAGCTTAGATAAACCTGCCACTATCAAACCGCAGACGTTCATTATGCGTGGTGAGGTCGTTCTCGGTCATGAAGTACGAACCATTACGCCTTGTGGTAGCCAGCAGCAATATTGGCTTGAGCTGCCTAACGATCGCTTCCAACAAGCTTTGTCTTTAATGCGCAGCCCATATGAACCTCTATATGGGGAAGTCGTCGGCCACTTAGAAACTGGACTGACTGATGGTTTTGTCGCTGACTACGCTGCACGCTTTGTGGTGGATTCGGTCAACCTTCTTACCGCTGAAAACCCAAAACGATGCCAACAAGCCTCTAAGCCAACACGTGCATTTGGCAGCGAACCCTTCTGGTCGATGAACTTTGAAGGCAAGCAACTGGCTTTCCAGAAAATGGGCGAAGAGAAACAACTGCTAGAACTTAGCTCAAGCCATATCGAGGGCGACCGACGTCGTTACCAATTTGAAAGAGGCTCATTAGAACTCAACCAACGTAGTTGTGTCGATAATATGAGTGATTCCCTTTATGGCTGGAGTTCGAAACTGGAACTTAACGGCGTCAAATATCAAGGTTGCGCGACCTTATCCAACCAAGATGGTACTCAAGGTTGGACAGGCAATTACCAAGCAAACTCAACTAAAAGCAGTGATTTTTCTATCTCACTACAGCTCAAGCAAGATCACACGGCAACCACCTCATACAGTTACAATAATGGCGAGTCTGACTCGGTGGAAACAGGTTACTGGCAGCAACTTAACCCTGAGCAAATTCAAGTCGTGATGACTCATCATCAACAACAGCCATTGCTATCCGAGCGCATTTTCTCTCGTAAAGGTGAACAATTAACGGCGACCAAAGAGAAAGTAGGTAATGTAATTTATCCGATTGCTGATGGTGGCGTGACGCTATTTAAAAGTGCCTCTGAGCAAACGCAAACAAACAAGCAAGCATCACCTAACCAAATCCCATCCTCAGCGGAATTTAACCCTAAGGTGGATAAAGCACTGCGTAGCTACTTCGCCAGTACGAAAACCGATCCTGCGGGTACACGCTACCGTTGGCTTAGCTACGATCTCAATGGCGACGGCAACAAGGAGCTTATCACCCAGCTTGACTGGTGTGGTTCTGGTGGCTGCACACTACTGATCTTTGAAAACCATCAAAATAGCTGGCAATTTAACAGTCGAATTACCTTAGTCAGCACACCGATTAACCTTGGTGTAAGCAGTAGTCAAGGTTGGCAAGATATGGTGTTTTTCGTCAGTGGTGGAGGCGCCGTGCCTAATCAACATATTCTCAAGTTCGATGGCCAGCAATACCCTCTCAACCCAAGCACCGCGCCTGTCGCGAGCTACGATGAGATCAGTCAAATTCAACTCTTCTCTGATGGTTTAACACCTCATCAAGAAGGTATTACTCTGTGACACCTTCAACGAGCCACGAGGGCACGCTAGCTCCCTGCCCTCAGTGCCAACTTCGCCACCAATGTGTCTGTGAACAGTTACCAGCTCTCACATCGGCTTGTCATATTGCACTGTTAACGCATGAGAATGAGCAGCAACGTAACACCAATACTGGGCAGTGGCTGCTTAAGAGCTTACCCGCATCGACCAGCGTGCATATTTGGCAACGCAAATCCCCATGCTCAGAACTTATCAAGCTATTGAACAATGACCAGTACCAGTCTTACTTATTATTTCCACATGAAGAGAGCGTACCGGTAAGCCAAGCTTCTCTGCAGGCAAAAAAAGCAGCTAAAGTGCCACTGTTTATTATTCTTGATGGCACCTGGCAAGAGGCAAAGAAGATGCTACGTAAAAGTGCATGGCTCAAGAGCCTACCCCTTGCGCACATCACCGTAACTCAAGCCTCTAACTATCAATTACGTCGTAATCAAGCAGATGGACATTTGTGTACCCTAGAGGTGGGTTGCGAAGTCCTCAAGGCGCTCGGGGAAGAGAGCAAATCAATGCAGTTGCTGAATTTCTTTGACCACTATATGCAAGCGTTTAAAGCCGACAAAAGTGGTCATGCTCTAGTGACTAAAACAAGCGACTAGGCTCTGCAAGATAGAAGCCTTGCAGATAATCAACCCCGAGATCTTCGGCAATTTCACACACCTCTCGGTTGTGGACGAACTCGGCCACAGTCTTCGCGTTCAAAACTTGGCATAGCTGAACCAACTGACCAGTTATCTGGCGCTGTTTCGCATCTCGATCAATGGTCTTAATCAAACTACCATCAAGCTTGATAATATCCGGCTCTAGACGCATGATCTCATCAATGTTCGAGTAGCCCGCACCAAAGTCATCCACCATTAAACGCACCCCCATATTTTTGAAGTGACAACAGATTTCCGCCATCCGGCCAAAATCTTTAATTTGCTCCGACTCCAATACCTCAATCCCAAATCGATGCGGATCATTGAGCTTAGCGATCGACTCTTCCAACAAGTACAAAGTCTTATTACTGAGCATGTCTTGTGGTGACAAGTTAATCGAGAAAGAGTCGGGGCTGTCTGCCATGTAACTTAAAGTAGAAGACAACATATAGCGACTTAAACGAGTATAAAGGTGCGTACCCTCAATGACAGGTAAAAAACATCCAGGTGAGATGATATTACCTTCATCTTCAATTCTCACTAAGCACTCTTGGGATACCTGCTTGCGAGTGTGTGCCGCAAAAATTGGCTGACTGTAGGTGATGATGTTCTTTTTAAGAATCGTTCGACTGACGATTCCCATTAACTCAATTTTATCTCGCTGCTGTTCCGGGGTAATCGCGCGATCTTTAGCATTGAAGAAGTGGGTATTACGCTCTTTGCCGGTCCGTCTTGCATCGATAGACTTAAACAAAAGTTCGTCCCCCCCGATATCAGGGAAATCACTAGCACTGGCAACACCTCCGGCAATCGAAACCGAAAGAAAGTCTACATCGGGCAGCCCATAGGGCTCAAAGTTAAGGCGCTCGATTTGGTCAGCAAAGGCTGAGAAGTCTTGTTGAACCTGTTTACTTGGCACTAAAGCAGTAAAGACGATCGCCCACTCCGCTGTACCAATGTAGTACAGGTTCTTGGCAAATTCTTGGCCACGAAGGTGAGTGAAGCGTTCAACAAAGTGATCACTTAAGTCGCGGATCAACTCATCCGCCACCTGATAGCCATACTTTTCATTGACTTGGTGTAAGTTAGACACTTTAATCGTGACTACATGCTCATGACTTTTAATTACTTTCAGTCGCTCTTGCAGCTCGATACGATTCTTTAACCCAGTATGTTTATCAAGGCGGTAGCTTTCTATCAGCTTTTTGGTCTGCTTGGTTAATTTTTCCTGCATCTGTCTTTGAGCTTGGTCAAGCTCATCAATCGAGTGGCGAATCAAGTGGAACAAAGGCGAAACTGGAAATTCATCTAACTTACAAGTCTCTATCGCAGGGCGCTGTCTATCTTCACTAAGCGCAAGATAGGTCATACTATGGTGAAGTGTTTCCTGACGGTTGCCTCGATAAAACTCGCCCATACAGTAAGAACCATTGCTGCATGCAAGTTGCTCAAACGGCTTAGTCTCACTGATTCCCTCAAGAAACTCTAATCGAGATTCACAGTTATAGATAAACACCGATTCTGGATTACTCCGCGCCAACTGCATCACGTCATATCGAACTCGTTCTAGAGTCAGTGAAGGGTGATTATAGCAAATTCGAACTTCATCACCGATATTGAGCGGATTATCGAGCCGCATACTACCATCGGGATACATCTCGCGTATGCTGCTGATTTGGCCGTTACTCGCTTGAAGAGGAAAGCAGTATAGCTGTTCTAAAGTGAGAGGACGGTCTTCCGCCAGTCGCTGCTGATAAACTGTATATATCGACTGATAATCTAAGGTTTTGAGTCTATAGCCTTGGCTATCGGTCACCCTCAGTCTCCTACCAATAGGCGCCCATTCAGAAAACGCATTGCGATGTACTGTGAGTTGTTCACTATGTAGAGCAACAAATACCGCAGCGTTTTGAAAGGTTTTATTCCCAAACAGCACCCACTGACTCCCCCCATCAGAACGGCTAGCAAGCCCTCCACCAATTGGGATCTCCACTGTTTGACCTAAAACTTGATAGAGCCTACTGGCATGAGCGGAAAAACTGATCACCGCTTTCGACGTCATGCCCAATTGAAGCTCTTCACATAACACTTCAATTTGAGACTCTAAGTCGCTATCCAGCAGAACGCGTGACAAAGTCAAGGACGTATGTTCAAAACAAGAAACGATTATGAGAGTGCCGTCATGATGGAGCACCCCATCACTTATGGTATGGCGAGTGCTATGACCAATAATATGACAAACGGGAAGGTGCAGTTTAAGCCAGTTTGCATAGTCACAAACAACTTGTTCCGTATCGGACGATAATACTTGGACCAAATATGAAGTTGAGTCTCTCACAGGAATGTCCTGGAGGAATAAGCAAAGTTGCTGATGACTTGCAACTCGTGCGGAATAGGTGCGCATTCTTAAAAGCCTGAGGCGGGATTATTTATCTAGTATTTGTCTATACCGTAATCCATGTTGCCCGAGATGGAAAGCGTTGTTTTATTCGCTGCTATTTATATACCACTCAATTGTAACAACTGATGCAAACGGTTTACTTCTACATCTGGTAAGGTGCGGCCTTTACTGCATGTGTAGATATCTTGGCCTTGGTCGTTAAACCAACAAGCTTGGAAACCGCTGCGTTTTGCCCCAGCGACATCTGAGATTAGGTGGTCGCCGACATGCAGGATGTTATCAGCGGGTAGTGACAGAAAATTTTTCGCTTTATCAAACATTTGCTGGTGAGGTTTGGCGTAACCATCAGGACCCGCCTTGAGCACCAATGAAAAGTAAGGCGCGAGACCAATTTTCTCCACATCAACGTTACCGTTAGTAATCGCCACCAGCGGCAGTCTAGCCGCGAGCTGCTCTAATACCTGATGCGCTTCCAACGGCACGGTAAAATCACTACGCAAGCGATGTACTTGCTCTATCGCTTCATTGGCTGCTTGCGTCGCCTGTGCCTGTGAGTAACCCAGCTCCATCAGTCCAGATTCAATCTGCTTGAAGCGCCAGAAGGTGACGTCATTTAGCATCCAGCTATCTTGCTGTGCTAAACGCATTTTAAGCTCATACCACCAGCCAAGCGGCTTCGTTGCTGAAACGGGGTGATGATGGTGCATCCATTGCGCCATTTGTACCTCAACCTGACGAATGATTGGGCGATTATCATAAAGGGTGTCGTCCAGATCGAACGTCATCGCTTTAAGCGGATTCAAATGGCGGTAGAATTTCATTGGTCACTGCCCTTCTTTTTCGCTCTTGGATGAGCTTGATCGTAAACTTCAGCTAAGTGCTGGAAATCCAAGTGAGTATAAATTTGGGTAGTAGAGATATTCTCGTGGCCCAATAGCTCTTGAACAGCACGTAAGTTATTACTCGATTCAAGCATATGGGTAGCAAAAGAGTGACGCAGTTTATGCGGGCTGATATGACTGGCAACTGCCTGCTTTTGGCCCCATTCCGCCATACGCTTTTGCACATTACGATGAGAGATACGCACACCAAGCTTGGAGACAAACAACCCTAGCTCATCGCTATTAGCCAAACTTGGGCGAACTCTTAGCCATTTACTCACCCACTCTGCAGCCATACCAGTAAAGGGCACTTTACGCTCTTTATCTCCTTTACCCACTACTCGTATTTCACCAGACGAAAGGCCGACATCTTTAACATTGATACTGACCAGTTCAGCTAAACGCAATCCAGCCCCATACATCAGTTCCATCATGGCGCGATCGCGTATTGCCAATGGGTCATCCTCATTAACTTCAAGCAATTGCCCCACTTCATCGACATCGAGGTTTTTCGGTAATGGTCGTTTTTTACGTGGTGCAGAAACCCCTTTAGCAGGATTGGCACTCATCTCGCCACGTAGCATCATAAAATCAAAAAAGCTGCGCAGTGATGACAAGCGCGTCGCTAAGCTGCTTGGCTTCATTCCTTCACGCATGCCTTTACTGGCTAATTGACGTACCCAGCCCGCATCCACTTGTTGCCACTCTTTTAAGCCAAGCTGAGCTAAATGGCCCGCCATGGTTTCAAGTTGCTGTTTGTAATTACGCTGGGTGTGTAGGCTGAGCCCCTTTTCACTTCTTAAGTATTCATAGAAGCGTTCAAGAGGCTGATGAAGGCCATTAGGCAGAGGTACTGCTGATTCGCTCATTTGACTCACATTGCCAAGGAAGGGTTTCGATAAGGTGAGAAAGTACAAGGGCTAAGTGACGCAAGAATAAAGTATCCATATGCGGCTGGAAATGACCGCCGTCACTGCTCGAAAATGCCAAAATACCTTGCAAACCGTTATTATGTAGCGGCAATACCACGTAAGAGCCCATTTCTGGAGCTCGGGAGTTATCTCCCAGCAGTAATTCGCGGTCAACTTTACGCATTCGACCAAGATAAGAGTCTTTGCCATTAAGATGGTTGGTTGCAAAGCGTTGATAGTTGTTTTTATCGAGCGAGTAATAGCTCGACTCACTATCGACTAAGCGAACATAAGCGACTAAGCCTAAAGCCTTGGCTTTCTCTTCAATCGCTTTAATCACCGGCAGTAATGCATCTCCTCTTAAGATCTGCTCTTGCAAATCCATAAATTCATGGAAGGTTTGATCATTGCTTTTTGCCAGTGACATCAAGGCGGTGATCTCTTCTTCAAGCTCTTCAATACGTTGACGTTGACGGTTCATCTGAACATGAACAAGAGAAACAGCGCCTTGTTCTTGCACAGGCAGTGCTAAACGATCCACCAGCTCACGACGATGGATAAAAAAATCAGGGTTATCACGCAGGTATTCCGCGACGACTTCCGCCGTCAGCGCATCTGCTTCGATATTCGACACGATTGTTCCTTTTATTATTGTTATTAGCAGCTTAGTTGACCATCAAAGACATGGGTAGCCGGGCCAGTCATGTAGAGCGGTTTACCTGGACCTTGCCATTGAATCTTCAATGAACCGCCTGGCAGGTTAACCGTAACTTTCTCATCCAATAAACCTTGAACGATACCTACAGCGACTGCACCACATGCACCACTACCACACGCTTGAGTTTCACCCGCACCGCGCTCATAAACACGTAAATTCACTTCGTTGCGATTAACTACCTGCATAAAGCCAGCATTCACTCGCTCAGGGAAACGTTCGTGAGACTCTAGTAGTGGACCTAGGGTATCAACGTCTGCCGTCGCTACGTCATCGACCACTGTTACAACATGAGGATTACCCATGCTCACTGCACCACAGAACAAGGTCTTATCTTCAGTACGTAAGATATAGGTTTTCTCTGTTTGCTTGGCTTTGAAAGGAATCTTGCTCGGTTCAAACTCAGGTACGCCCATGTTAACCGTGACTTGATCATCTTCTTCAATGCTCAAGACCATTTTGCCTTTCTTAGTACTCACGCTGATGCTGTATTTATTCGTCAGCCCTTTCATGCGCACAAACCGTGCGAAACAGCGAGCACCATTACCACACTGTTCCACTTCACTGCCATCGGCATTAAAGATACGGTAGTGAAAGTCCGTTTCAGGGTCGTAAGGTGCCTCTACCACCAGCAGTTGGTCAAAACCAATACCAGTGTGACGATCCGCCAAGCGGCGGATCAGGTCAGGGGAAAAGAAAATATTTTGAGTAATGCAATCAGCAACCATGAAGTCATTACCCAAACCGTGCATTTTAGAAAAATGGAAATGCATAAGACTTCAATTACTCCGGAAGTACGTTTTCAAGCGCCCATAGGCTAGAGAGTTCTTCACGCTGACGGACTAAATGGGCTTGTTTACCATCAACCATCACTTCCGCAGCACGAGAACGCGTATTGTAGTTCGATGACATAACAAAACCATATGCACCAGCAGAGCGAACCGCAAGAAGGTCATTTTCAGCTAGCACGAGCGCACGATCTTTGCCTAAGAAATCACCCGTTTCACAGATAGGACCAACCAGGTCATAAGTCACCGCTTCGCCTTCACGAGGTACAACAGGCACGATATCTTGCCATGCTTGATAAAGCGCAGGACGCATCAAGTCATTCATTGCAGCATCAATAATGGCAAAGTTTTTATGTTCAGTGTGCTTTAAGAACTCAACCTTGGTTAGCAACACGCCCGCATTGGCAGCAATCGCACGGCCTGGCTCAAAAATTAACTCTAAGTCTTGATGATTTTCAAGGCGACCAAGCAACGCTTTAGCGTACTCAGATGGCTGAGGAGGTAACTCATCACGATAAACTACACCTAAACCACCACCAACATCTAGGTGTTCTATGGTCACACCCTGCGCTTTAAGATCATCAATCAGAGCCAGTAAACGGTCTGTTGCATCAATGAAAGGTTCAATATCAGTCAGCTGAGAACCAATGTGGCAATCAATGCCTTTAACATTCAAGTTCTCTAAGCTTTGAGCAAACTTATACACCGCAGGCGCACGGTCAAACGCGATACCAAACTTGTTATCACGCAAGCCAGTAGAAATATAAGGGTGGGTATTCGCATCAACATCAGGGTTAATGCGCAGCGAGATTGGCGCTTTCACACCGAGTTCACCGGCGACTTTGTTCAAGCGCTCAAGTTCAGGCTCTGACTCAACGTTAAAACATTTGATACCTAGCTCAAGCGCGCGCTTCATTTCAGCTTCAGTCTTACCAACGCCAGAGAACACGACTTTCGCTGAGTCACCACCAGCAGCAATCACTCGCTCTAGCTCACCGCCAGAAACGATATCAAATCCAGAACCCAAGCGGGCCAGTGCGTTTAACACACCTAGGTTTGAGTTTGCTTTCACTGCGTAACAAACTAAATGAGGGTGCTCACCTACCGATTTATCAAACGCGTTCCAATGGCGCTCTAAAGTCGCACGCGAATAAACGTAAAGAGGTGTACCAAACTGCTGTGCTAGTTCCGTTAGTGAGACATCTTCAGCCCAAAGCTGGCCATCATCCTGATAGTTGAAGTAATCCAAAATTCTTTCCCTTATATTCTGATTCTATTTTATTGTGAAGGCAGCTCGTTCTGCTGAGCATCTTCAGGCATGTAAAGAGGTCCAGTTTGACCACAGCCAGCTAAGCCAAGAAGCGAAAAGATAAATAGCGCTAAGAGTGATTTTTTCATCGGTTGTATCGTGATTATTCTGTCAATGCCCCCTATAATCGCACCACACTCAAGAAAAGCAATAGGATAGATTGGATGAACGAGACTGAATTTTATCAGTTAGTAGATGTTCAAATGCAAATCATCGAGGAAATGATTGATGATTCAGGCGCGGACATCGACTACGAGACCTCTGGTAACGTGATGACCCTAGAGTTTGAAGACCGTAGTCAGATCATTATTAACCGCCAAGAACCAATGAAAGAGATTTGGTTGGCGTCTAAGTCAGGTGGTTTCCATTTCTCGCTTATCGATAATCAATGGACCTGCTCTAAAACTCACCTAGAGCTGATTACCATGGTTAAGCAAGAGTGTGAAAAACATTGCGATGAAGAGATTGAGTGGGTCTAACCCTTGATCAGACAGATACAAAAAAGAGCATCATTGATGCTCTTTTTAATCGACTCATTAGACGTTGACGATTTTACTCGGCCTAGAGTAACTGGCGCCATCATTACGATAAGGAACAATATAAGGTGCATCATCTTCAGGGCGCACAATTTGATAGTACTGCGGTAAGTTGAAGTTGATTAGCTTCGACGATAGCGGATTTTCATCTTGTACCGAGGTGTAGAAGCTATTCACACTGGCAATCATCTCGTCTTTTTCACCTCTAAATTGATGATAGACTTCAACGCGATTGGATTCGTCGAGCACATAAATATTGAAACCTTGCTCTCCATCTTCAAAGAAGAACTGAATTAAACCTTCACTGGCAAAGCCATCCACCACTTCCGGCAATTGGTAGTCCTGCTCTTTATCGAGCATGAGCAGTGGTGAGCCCTTGAGTTTATTGGTCGAAATACTGCGGTAGAAATCGACCGAGTTTTCTAGCATCTGTACCGAGACACCACGACGTTCAAAGAACAGACCGTAGGTTTGCTGACCAATGCGTAGCGCTTTAAAGCGGCGACGCTTTTCTTGTTCAACAGGCTTTAAGCGCAGATCAATACACTCGGCCAATAGCTGATAAACCATATTGCGCATCACACCACGCAGGTTTTTGCTGTAGCAGAATACATCCACCGACTCTGGTGGAATCGCATCTTGGTGCATCTTACCCAATACAGTTTTCAGTGCATCAAGCATCGCCGTCTCACCTTTGAAGTGTAAGGTGCGCACTTCATGCCATGAGTTGCGATAAACCAGATCAACACTGCCGACTAAGCATTTCTGCTCGGGGCCAAAGCTGAAAATATCAGTGCTCTTTGGATCTAGCTTAAGTGACTTACCACTCAGCTCTGAGGTTGGATCATTTTCAAAGTTGATGAACATCGCTAGCTGGCTAATCTCACAAGGACTGGCCAGTGCTTGCATGGTCGGACGACGTTTACGCAGTGAGAAGGTATTACGTAAGTCACTCACCATTTGGTAGAACTTATCAATGTCTAAGTGCGCATCACGAATCACAGAGTGCAGACGCGTCGACTCGGTAATCAAGCCATTGAAGAATGACCAAGCCACTAACTTACTGAGGTATTCATTGTGCTCAAGCGGTGCTTGACCAAGAATACGGTGCGGCGTTATTGGCTGTTTGTAGAGATACCAACCCGACTTATTAGTGCGCCCAGGGCGAACCTCAATAAACGTCAGATCAGATTCATGTAAGTCAGGCGAAATCTGTGGGTTAAGCAGAGTCACTTTACCCGGTAGTACCTCAAACGCAGCATAAAGCTTACGAGCGAGAATACTGATGTCTTGCGGACTGATCGCTGACGTAATGTCATTACGACGCGCAAACTGAATTAGGTTACGATAGCTCTGCATTAACGCATCAAGCAAAGCATGGTGAACCACCTTAACCTGCTCTACCTTCCAGTTACGGCGATCATCAAGTTCAGCTATCACCGCTTCTGACCAATCCCACTTTTGCACCATGTCAGTCATCGCTTCACGACGCCAAGCTACCGAGCCGTTACTTGGTTCACGAGAGAGCTTTTCATGGGTTTTGAGGTAGAAACAGCGACGAACTAAATTCAAGCGCGTGGTATCACCAATACGTTCTAGATAACGCGTCACCTTCTCAAGCATTAGATAGTACGCATCCATGCCATAGAGATCAGGCTCATGGGCAAAGAAGCGACGTTTGGTGTCTAAGCTAAGAAGTTGAGTATTTGGGTACTCCCACGAATAGGCTTCCAGTAAGATAGCTTTGAGAACAGATTTGTACGGCGAGTCGATACTCTTATACAGCTGCCATAAATTCGAGCCAAAATACTCCTCTGCCGGAATACGATTGAGCTGACCGAAATCGATCCATTTTGAACAATCAATATATCCTTTTCTGCAAAGGTCATTTACATATTCGTCGTAGCACTCTTCCATCTCAGGCGGCACGATTTGCCACAATAGGCGCTGGCCCGCAAGGCGAACGGCACTGCGATAGAATTCATCAAGTAGTAATAAGTGTTGAGATGAACCACAGTTATCACCGGTCATCTCTTCAGAGTGGTTTGAGCGGAAACGCTGCTCATCCATTAAGAAGAAGTTGGCTTCTACACCCTGAGTCTGTGCCCAGTCAGTGATCAAAAGACATTTATTAGTCAGGCTTTCACGCTCATCTGAGCGCATGTTAGGAGAAACGCACACCCAAATATCTAAATCACTGGATGTACTTTGACCAATAGAAGACGTACTGCCCATCGTGTACAAGCCTTGGATGGCTGGATTTTTCGATGTCGCGAGCTCTTGACCAATCGTTAACTGTGTATCTTCTACAAACTGCTGCTGAATTTCATTAAGTTCGAAGTCACACACACCAAACGGAACATGTGCGTCGAAATAGCCAGGCATAACTGGATGATTGAAGTGAAGCAGGGTTGGAATAAGATGGAATACACGCTGGCTAGATAAATCCATAAGCGCCAGCGCACGTTCAATACGTTGCTGGTTAAGGTTATCAAGTCTTTCAGTTAGCGTCTTGGTGTAAGCCTGCAAGAGAGCTTCCTTGGTTTATATCCTAGATAGTGCCTTGACTATTAATTGTTCTAAAGCACCAACAAAACGTGATCAATCTAACACTTTTCTTTGAGTTGGTAAAGAAATGTACGATCGATTCGACACAATTTTGCCCACCTAAAATTATCGCTCTTAGTGTGGTACGTAACTCCTATTAATAATAATAGCCTATTTTACAAACGAGACCTTAATCACACTCTTTTAATGATTTTATGCTAGCGAACATCAAACTTGAATTCGATTTGATAAGCAATAATGCTTTTTTAACCGACAGTGGTAGGATTAGCTCATTATTTTGTTTTCAGTAGAACGCTATGACTCAATCAACTCCTATTCGAATCGCAACACGTAAAAGCCCACTTGCTCTTTGGCAGGCACATTTTGTTAAAGATGCACTTAAAGCGGCCCACCCAAGTCTAGAAGTTGAGCTAATCACAATGGTTACTAAAGGCGATATTATCCTTGATACCCCATTGGCAAAAGTTGGCGGTAAAGGTCTATTCGTCAAAGAGCTAGAAGTTGCGATGCTTGAAGGACGAGCTGACTTAGCCGTTCATTCGATGAAAGATGTGCCAGTCGACTTCCCTGAAGGGCTAGGTCTAGTGACAATTTGTGAGCGTGAAGACCCGCGCGACGCATTTGTTTCGAATACCTACAACAATATTGATGAGTTGCCACAAGGGGCGGTAGTGGGTACTTGTAGTCTACGTCGTCAATGCCAACTTAAAGAATACCGCCCAGATCTTGTGATTAAAGAGCTACGCGGTAATGTCGGCACACGTTTAGGTAAGCTTGATGATGGTCAATACGATGCAATCATCCTTGCAGCAGCAGGCCTAAAACGTTTAGAACTAGAAGAGCGTATTAAGAGCTTTATTGAACCAGAGCAATCACTACCAGCGGTTGGTCAAGGCGCAGTAGGTATTGAATGTCGCTTAGATGATGAGCGTCTAATTAAACTACTAGAACCACTAAACCACAAAGAAACCGCCGATCGCGTTCTATGCGAGCGCGCGATGAACCTTACTCTGGAAGGTGGCTGTCAGGTACCAATTGGTAGCTACTCACTCATTGATGGTGACAACATTTGGCTGCGTGCGCTAGTTGGCGAGCCTGACGGTTCTAAGATCATCCGTGGAGAGATCCATGGCTCACGTGCTGATGCAGAATCTCTTGGTGTTGAGTTGGCAAATCAACTGCTTGATGACGGCGCAAAAGAAATTTTGACCAAGCTATACGCAGAGCACGAGTAATTATGTATGGCAGTACTGGTCACTAGGCCGGGAAAGGAAGGCCTTTCACTATGCCAACAATTATCAGAGGTGGGGATCGCCGGTCATCACCACCCTCTGATTGAAATCCAGTCCGGTGAGCAACTATCCGGATTAGAAGATCAGATCTCTTCTTTCGACATTATTATCGCGATTAGCCAACATGCGGTAAGCGAAACTTGCCTCCATCTGACTCAAACATGCAAAAGTTGGCCGATAAATCCGGTCTATATTGCCGTTGGTCAAAAAACTGCACACGTTTTAAGCAAAGCGGTTAAACAACAAGTACACTACCCTGATGTCAGTGACAGCGAGCATTTATTAAAGCTGGAAACACTTCAGCATGTCGCCAATAAAAAAATCCTTATTTTACGAGGAAATGGCGGTAGAGAACTCATCTTTGACACTCTGGCCGAGCGCGGCGCTATTGTAGAGTATCGGGAAGTCTACAAACGAGAAAACCTAGCTTTCCGCTCAGATTTATTAGTGCCACTCTGGCAAGATGAACAAATAACCCAATTAGTCATAACCAGTTCAGGTCAACTTGAGTACTTTATTTCTCAATTGAGCAACGCAGAACGGAACTGGTTGTTTACGCTTCACCTTTATGTACCGAGTGAGCGTATTGCACAAAATGCACGTGAGGCTGGTTTTAAAGTTGTCACCAATACCTTAAGTGCCTCTAACCCAGTGTTGTTGGCTGCTCTCCAGCCAGATAGAACAGGACAATAAGTAATGACAAGCAAGAATAAAAACGAAAACATTGCCCCTGACCAAGACAAGCAATCGGCAGAGGATAGCAACAAGGTTGAATCAACCACATCTGACGTTGAACAAAAGACGACAAGTGAAGCAAGCGTGGAAAAGTCCACGACACAAGTACCTGAAGCTAATCAAGCACAATCTTCTCAACCTGTATTCGAAGAAAAACAAGGTAAGCGAGGGGTTAAACTTGGCACTGTTGCTATTATCATCTCTATCCTTGTTGGGGGCGGCTTAACCTTCCAAATGCAGCAAAAGAACGCTGAGTACCAAGCTCAAATCAATGCCCTGCAAACCCAACTCAAGCAAACTCAAGATAGCATCAAATCAGAGTTAGACTCGGCGCAGAAGCAAGCTATCGAAAAAGCGACAGAAATTACTCATCGCGCCGAAACCGTTCTTGCCCAGCAACAGAAAAGCATTGTTAGCCTTCAAGTCGCAATGGCCGATGTGAAGGGCCGTCGTCCAAATGATTGGCTACTAGCGGAAGCTGATTATTTAGTAAAACTTGCTGGACGTAAGCTATTCCTTGAACATGATGCAGTAAGTGCAACTAAGCTAATGGAGTCCGCCGATCAGCGCATTGCTGCGTTAAACGATCCGAGCTTAGTTCCACTAAGAAAGTCGATGGCTAATGACATTACTAAGCTAAAAACCATCCCATTGATTGATAGAGAAGGGCTAGTTCTAAGAATCACGGCACTACAGCAGCAAGTTGATAAGCTACCACTAGCAAATGCTCTACTGCCTGAAGCGCAACAAGAAGAGAAACAGGTTGTTTCTCAAGATGTTTATGACTGGAAAGATAATCTCATGACGTCATTAAAAGACTTCTCTGAGAACTTTATTACTTTTAGAACTCGTGATGGTAACGTCATTCCATTGCTATCACCTCAGCAGCATTTCTACTTAAAAGAGAACATTAAGGCCAAACTAGAAACAGCAATTAAAGCCGTCTATGTAGAGCAGCAAGAGATCTACTCGACAGCTTTAACAACTGCTGACAAGTGGTCTACGACTTTCCTTAATCAGGATTCAAACGAAGTCATTGAGTTCAATAAAGCACTAGAGCAACTAAGTAAGCAGACAGTACAAGTCGAATACCCAGTTAAGCTAGAAACTCAACAAGAGTTATCCGACGTCATTCGCGATCGTCTACGCCGTGAAGTAACCACCCTAGTAACGGAGGATAAATAATGTTTCGACTGATTTTCCTTTTCGTCGTCTTAGGACTGGGATTATTTGCTGGCACGCAATTTTCTGGCCAGCAAGGTTATGTATTGATCTCCATCGCGAGCAAGACCATCGAAATGAGTGTCACAACACTAGTCATATTCGTTATCGCTGCACTGGCTGGTCTATTTGGCCTTGAGTATTTAGTGAAGAAAGCCTTTTACGCAAGCTCAGCAACTTGGAACTACTTTAATGTGCGTAAGATGCGTCGCTCGCGTCGTTACACTAACGAAGGCATCATTAAGCTATTAGAAGGTGACTTCAAAATTGCCGAGAAGAAAGTAACTCGCTGGGCCAATCACCACGATATGCCACTACTATGTTACTTAGTCGCCTCTGAAGCCGCTCAAGGCTTGGGCGATACTGAACAACGTGATCGCTACCTTGAACTAGCAGCACAACAAGATAACTCGATGCTAGCTGTTGAACTCACTCGCGCGAAACAATTGATTCGTGAGGCAAACTACAACGCAGCATTTGATACGCTATCTAGTCTCAAGTCTAGCTACCCAAATAATGCCATTGTGCTTAACCTTCTTAAGCAGGTATACATTGAATTGAAGCTATGGCAGCCACTACTCGACCTACTGCCTAAGCTCATCAAGCACAAAATCGTCCTTAAAGAAGAGCAAGAGCCTTTAGTACAACGAGCTCAATGTGGATTACTGCATGAAGTAGCCTTACAAAAGGGCAGTGAAGGCCTAGTGGCTCACTGGAATTCACTACCTCGTAAAGTGAAAGCCGACACTCATTTAATCGAGTGCTTCGCTAAGCAACTGATCTCGCGCCAAGCTGATAGTGAAGCGTTCACATTACTCAAAGAAACGCTAAAAAAACATCCTAACTCAGATTTATACGCACTTCTTCCCAAGCTAAAACTGGCAGATAGTCACCCTGCTGTTACGTTTCTTGAAGGTGTGCTACGTAAGGATGGTAACAATGCAGATGCTCACAGTGCGCTTGCTCAGTTCTATCTACGCAGCGAGAAATGGCCAGAAGCTCAAGTACACTTCGAGAAGGCGCTGTCTGTGCGCTCTAACGTCACAGACTATGGTTATCTCTCTGACGCACTAGAGAAGCAAAACCTAACCAAAGCAGCTCATGAAGTGTCGAAGAAGGCATTAACTCTAATTAACGAGCCTGCTACGCAATAGGCAATCAACAAAAAATCAAATAGTCACTCTTAATAGAGTGGCTTTTTTTGTATCTAAAGAAAAGTAATTCGTATCCCTCTACGACTCATGTCATGGAGAGATATTAAAGGGAAAGTTCTACCATCGAATATCTATGACGAACTAAACTCTTGATTTGAAAACGAAACAGAATTAATGGGAACCGTTCTAAATGGCAATAAGGGCATGCCCACACTGAAAGGGAGTCTAGCGGGCAACACATCAAAAGTATCGTTACCTATATCAATAGTGATACATGACAGTTAGTAGAGCTCTGACAGCTCGTTATAAAACCTCTAGAGATTCCCTAGTCACTTCTTCGTTTTCCTATGAAATGACAATGTATCTGTCAAAGGTCGAAGGAAAGCAATCTCGCAGCTCCAACAAACGTCATGGAGGGATGGAGCGATACTTTATATCTTAAGCGCAAAAAGCCCGTTGCGTCAGCAACGGGCTTCTAAAACGACGAAAGCCTAGTCGCAAGACTAGGCTTTCTAAATAAGTGGCTGACGGCCGGGGTTGCGGGCAACTGGGACTCGTTGGTCGCAGACCAAAATAATCCCACAGATACAAAAAGACCCCAGCATTTCTGCTGAGGTCTGGAATAAGTGGCGGAGCGGACGGGACTCGAACCCGCGACCCCCGGCGTGACAGGCCGGTATTCTAACCAACTGAACTACCGCTCCGCACTGGTTAGACCTAAGTCTAAGTTTTTGCCTTTAGATTTGTCTAAAATCTAAAAACGAAATTTAAAGCCTGGCG
>NZ_JBRESC010000022.1:0-64928 GCF_056726085.1 Vibrio sp. 2433-A1 | reverse complement strand
AACTCGATAATGATAACGATGCAGTGCAGTCGCTAGGTAAAGGCGATAAACACGTCCTGACGTTTGATGCGGTTTCAGTCGATGGAACAGGCACAGGTACGATCAAGGTTGTTATTAAAGGCACTAACGACAAAGCGACCGTCAGCGATGAGCACGTTGTCTTAAAAGAAGACGTGGATAGCAAACAGTTTGTTGAAGGTCAGCTTGATATCTCAGACAAAGATGCGGGCGAAGCGTTTGTTACTCCACAAGAAGTGACCAATGAATACGGCACATTCAAGCTAGAGGCGGATGGCAGCTGGTCCTTTGAACTCGATAATGACAACGATGCAGTGCAGTCGCTAGGTAAAGGCGATAAACATGTCCTGACGTTTGATGCGGTTTCAGTCGATGGAACAGGCACAGGTACGATCAAGGTTGTTATTAAAGGCACTAACGACAAAGCGACCGTCAGCGATGAGCGCGTTGTCTTAAAAGAAGACGTGGATAGCAAACAGTTTGTCGAAGGTCAGCTTGATATCTCAGACAAAGATGCGGGCGAAGCGTTTGTTACTCCACAAGAAGTGACCAATGAATACGGCACATTCAAGCTAGAAGCGGATGGCAGCTGGTCTTTTGAACTCGATAATGACAACGATGCAGTGCAGTCGCTAGGTAAAGGCGACAAACATGTCTTGACGTTTGATGCGGTTTCAGTCGATGGAACAGGCACAGGTACGATCAAGGTTGTTATTAAAGGCACTAACGACAAAGCGACCGTCAGCGATGAGCGCGTTGTCTTAAAAGAAGACGTGGATAGCAAACAGTTTGTTGAAGGTCAGCTTGATATCTCAGACAAAGACGCGGGCGAAGCGTTTGTTACTCCACAGGAAGTGACCAATGAATACGGCACATTCAAGCTAGAGGCGGATGGCAGCTGGTCCTTTGAACTCGATAATGATAACGATGCAGTGCAGTCGCTAGGTAAAGGCGATAAACACGTCCTGACGTTTGATGCGGTTTCAGTCGATGGAACAGGCACAGGTACGATCAAGGTTGTTATTAAAGGCACTAATGATAAAGCGACGGTTGGCGAAGGCCAAGACGACGTAGATTCGGGTCGTGTAAAAGAAGATGCAGCGACTACGGTAGCGAAAGGCAAACTGACCGTAAGCGATGCGGATGCGGGTGAATCAGAGTTGAAGCCTCAGACGATCGAAAACGACTACGGCACGTTCAAAGTGAATGCAGACGGCACGTGGAGCTTTACGATTGATAACACCAAGCCAGCAGTCCAAAGCCTGCCGGAAGGTGAAGAAGTTCCACTGTCCTTTGATGTTGAATCGTTAGATGGCACGGGTAAAGCGACTGTAAATATCGTTGTTGAAGGAACGAACGATGGCCCTGTTGCCAAAGACGATTCTTATAAACAAGTGAAAGAAACTGTCTTGTTGTCAGAGTCATTTGAAAATATGGCATCGCCAGCTAAATGGACTGTAGTGAACAAAGATCCAAATGGTGTATGGGACTTCACAGATGGGTTAGAGATTGAGCGAGACGGCCTAATAGTTGATGCCTCTCATGGTGAATTTTACGCTGAACTGGATGCTCACAGAAATACAGCAATCACTACTGCGATTGATACTACTGGTCAGGATTCAATAAAAATCGAATTTGACTACAACCCTCGTCAAGACGGTAACGCATCATCTGACATGACGTTTACTGTCGGTGGTGTTGTGGTGACATTACACGCAGATGGGACTTATACGGCTCCGAACGGTACATCCATTGTGATGAATGGACCTGATAGTAAAGGCTGGTACCAAATCAGCGCTGAATTTGAAGTCCAAAACGACGCAACTCTAATTGCATTTGCTGGCGATGGTAAATCAGATAGCCTAGGTGCATTTATTGATAATGTAGTCGTCACCGGAATTGAAGCGCCTAACTTGACGACTGAAGAGGACGTTACGTTAACTATCCATGCGAATGAACTTTTAGGCAATGATTTCGATTTAGATGGTGATAACTTAACCATATTTAGTGTAAGTGCAACACCTGACACGAATGGTACAGTCACGCTAGTAAACGGCAATGTCATCTTTAAACCTGCAGATAATTTTAATGGCGAAGCTACTTTTGAATACACAGTAAGTGATGGTCAAGGTGGATTTGACACCGCAGTAGTTACTGTCAATGTAACTCCAGTTAACGATGCGCCCGTCTTTGAAAAAGACGGAACACCTCTTGGTGACAATGAAACAATTGATGTTGTTACGAAAGAAGACGAAGCGATAACAGGCACTGTTACAGCCAAGGACGTTGATGGCGATAAGCTGACGTATACAGTTAGTCAACCTACAAACGGTAGTGTAGAGATCAACGCTGAGACAGGCGAGTGGAAATACATGCCTAATAACGAGTTTGATGGCGGTGACTCATTTGTTGTGACCGTTTCTGATGGTAACGGTGGTACAGATACTGTTGTAGTCAATGTCGATGTTTTACCTGTTGCTGAGTTAACTGTTACAGCAGGTCAACCGGTTACAGAAGCAGAAGATGCTTTTCTATCATTTGAAATCAATTTAGATGAATTGGTTTCAGAGAACGTAGCTCTAGACCTGACTCTAGGTCACGAAAATGATACTGCGACAAAAGGTGTGGATTACGAAGATCAGATCTACGTAAAAGATGGACAAGGTTATAAAGCGCTTTCTGAGCAAGAGCTTGCAGAGCTTATCATAGCTAAGGGTTCAGACAGCGTTGAAGTCTTTATTAAGGTTCTTGATGATAGCTTACTTGAAGGTCAAGAGACTGTAACTCTAAAAGCTAGCTCATCTAGTGAATTTGTTGAAGCTGACAAACACGATTCTGATACAGCTAAAATTGTCGATGAGACAGACACTAATGACAAAGATGCCGTTACAGTTGAGCTTACTGGTCCGGATACAGTTGTTGAGGGAGAGAAGACGGGCACATTTACTATTACGCTAAGTGAACAAGTTCCTGAAGATAGTGTGATTACTCTCAAGTACACTTACACTAATGCGAGTAATGAAGACATTGTCGAAGTTATAACTGTAAACGTCGGTGCAAACACGGATACAGCGACTTTCGATATTCAAACTGTACAAGATAAAGAATACGAAGTCGGCCAAGAGTTTAACATAAGTGTTGTATCTGTTACTCAAGGCGGTACTGATGTATTTGAGAAACTAGATACGTCTAAGGCCAATAAAGATGTCACGATTGATGATAGTCATGACAGTCCACCTAAAGCTGAAGATTTCTCCATTTCTCTCGATGTTGAGGGCACTTCGCAAGTCATTTTTGATACTGGAACGGGTAGTATCGAAGGTGATGGCACAGACCATATTTCTGATAATGAAGATGACAATGCAAACATAAGTGTAGGCGTTATTGTTACAGAACTCCCTGATTCAGGCACTCTTTACTACATTGATGGCGACAAGAAGACTGAAGTGGTCGCTGGACAGAAGTATGCTAACCCTAACAATATCGTTTACGAAGATGATCAGGAATCTACAGGCTTCTTCTTAGGTGTTGATGACCCATCCACATTAGACAAAGGCCCGCATAGTGCTACAGAGTTCCATAACTGGGGAGATGAAGTGGATGCGTATACTCGCGAGCTAAGATTTGAGAATGGTGATGTTGTCACCATTACCTCGGAAGGCCGAAATAACGTAGATGCTAAGCCGCTAGTACAAAATAACAGCCAGCATGGTCATATGGGCTTCGGTATCGCATCGAATAGTAGTGGTATTCATCAAGACGAAGCGATCAAGATTGATTTTTCCTCTCGTCCTGCAGACTCAGTCACGATTGGCTTAAGTGGTCTAGGGGATTGGTTTGCCCCTAATGCTGATGAAGGAGTTAGCTCACGAGCTGAGCTCACAGTAACCTTTGACTATGGTAATGGTGTAACCGAAGAAAAAACCTTCCTTTATGATGACACCCACAATAACCAAACTGTCACGATTGTTGCTCCAGAAGGTGCAGAGATTGTTTCGGTTGAAGCAAGCACGAAAGGGCCTGGCAACTGGGAGTTAACTTCTCTAGAAGCTAAAGCGTCTGATTCGTTTGATTATAAAGCGGTAGATAGCGATGGTAATGAAAGTGACGTTAAGACTGTTACCATTGATAAAACTGGCGACCTTGAGGCAAACAATGACCCTCAAGGCTTCGAAGTTAAGCTTGGTGAGTTCAGCGAAGACAATAGTTCGCCATGGTCAGCAGAAGGTGCTGAGCTGAGTGCGAGTTTTGATGGTCAAGATAAAGTCTTGGCAAATGAAGGGAATAAGATCGGAGTTGCCGGTACAGTTGGTGGATACGGTGCTCAGATTGAATATGATCGTGATGAGCAAACTTCTGAGAAGTTTGAGATCAACTTAGATAAGCCAGCAACTCAGTTTACCTTCTCGGTATCTAACCTGTTCAAGAACGAAGGTAATGACGGAGATTTCACTGACAACCATGAACAAGGTCGCTGGGTAGCGTATCTAAATGGTGTAGCGGTTGCAGGTGATACGTTTGTCGCTGAACAGGGTAACAATAAAGGTACTTACGAAATTAGACCACTTGGCCCAGATGGTACTCCAATCGCGTTTGATACCGTGGTATTTGAAGCGACAGAGTACTCTAATCGACCAACGCATGATAACGATGCATCTGATTATTTCCTAGCTGGGTTTAAAGCTTCTAGTGAGGGCGCATACGCAGTCAATCAAGGTGGTATTCTTGAGATTCCTGCATCGAAGCTTGCTGGCATAATCGGCTCTGAGCTGCTTAATAATGATATCGATTCAGATGGTGATAACCTACGTATCACCTATGTATACGGTGAAACGGAAGGTAATGCGTACATCAAAGATGGCATCGTATACTTTGACCTAACTGGCGATGATTTTGTCGGTGAAACAACGTTTAAATATCAGATTACTGATGATAATGGTCAAGTGGCGAGTGCCGAAGTTAATGTTATCGTTAACCCTCTACCATCTCCATCGAGTGTTGCGTCTGTAGATTTGCTAGCAGATTCAGTAGTTGAAGGAGATGACCTTGGTTTCAAGGTAACCCTCGATTCTAGTGCTCTTGTTGAAACTCACCTAAATGTAACGTTTGGTAAAGATAACGACGATGCACAAGATTCTGGTAATGAGAAAGATCTCGACCTTAGCAAACTTCGCTTCACAAATGGCGTTACCTATGACGAGCAAAGCGGCAAACTGATTGTTCCTGTTGGCGTCAAGGATTTTGCAATCTTGATTCCTACAATTGATGATGATGTCCATGAACTAGTTGAAACCTACACTGTTACCGTTGATGGTGAATACGCAGTGGGCAGCATTATCGATAACGATGAAGCTCCAACTATCGACACCGTGAGCAACGCGGTTAATCCAAATGATGAGCAAGTGATCGAAGGCGATGTTGCTGTCTTCACGGTGAACCTAACTAACGCAAGTAGCCAAGAAACTCGATTCGATTGGTCATTGAACTCAGGCGTAGCTGAACTTGGTGATAATAAAGACTTCAATGATCAGGTAGAGTTCACTAAAGGTGTGAAGTTGGTTAACGGTCAGCTTGTGGTACCAGAAGGTGTAACTTCATTTGAAGTTAAAGTGCCGACTAATGATGACACCATTGATGAGCTAAACGAAGACTTCACCATCACTGTGGGTGGCAAGCAAGGTACAGCGACCATCATTGATAACGATGAGTCTCCAGTTTCGAAAAATGCTCATGTAACAACACTCGAAGATACAGCCGTTCTGTTTAATTGGTTGCAGTTTAATACATCTGATTCGGACTCTTCAGAACTGTCAATTGTCATCACCAGCGAGGCTACACATGGCGACCTGTATATTTATGATGATGGTGCAAAAGACTGGGTGAAACTTGACGCGCAAGCGATTGGTTCTGGTTATGAGGTGACTAAGCAACAAATTGACTCTCAGCACTTGAAATTTGTACCGGAGTCAAATGAATCAAGTACCTCTGCCAACGATGACAGTTCGACAACGGGCAACCTCCAACCTGATTATGCGGAATTTGCATATCATGGCACTGATGGAGTTAATACGACTTCGAGCGTGACTATGTCCATCGATGTTACTCCTGATACTGATCCTGCACAGTTGACAGTCGAGACTCCGACAGCCGATTTGAATGAAGGATTCAAGCTTGAGCAATGGCAGAACCTTTCTTTCCAAGGAAACTCCGGCAATGGAGTTAACCCTGATACTGTTGAGGAAAGAGTAGAGTCTACTGGAACGCCGGATTCAAGCGCTACTGTTCAAAGCCCTGATTTTGGAACGCAGCATTCACCGAGCATTACTAACATTACCAGTAAGTTAACAGGTCTGGTTTTCCTTGAGGCAGGCAAGTCTTATGTATTTACAGGTGATGTAGATGATTCATTCAGACTTGAGATTGGCGGTCAAACATTAGTATCTCAAATCTGGGGTGATGTTCCTGCTAATGGTCAAGGTATTTACGAATCAGATTCATTTGTGCCGTCAGTTTCTGGCTGGTACACCGTTACTGCATTCCACGATAACGAGGCTGGCCCAGGTAATGCTTCAATCAGTGTGAAAGTTGACGGTAACGCTGCTGTCGAACTTAATACGGATAACTTCGATATTGTTCCAGATGTGTCATCACTTGATGGTAAGGCTAACATTGGATCAGTCGTTGAGCATGCTTCAGAAGAAGGCGGTTATTACCCAGCGTTTGATATTAATGAAGGTATGGAAGACACCTTTATTAATGTATCTAAGATCACTACGCAGCTTGTTGATACTGATGGCTCAGAAACTTTGAAATTGGTTCTAGATGGTCTTCCAGAAGGAACAGTTGTCAAACTGGGTGACAGTGAGCTTGTAGTTAACTCTAACGGTCGAGTAAACATATCATCTTGGTTATCAGAAGGCGGAAAAGTCGAAACTATTTTGGATGAAATCCAGATTAAGGTTGATGAGCCAGATACTTATACAGTCAAAGTTAAAGCTATCTCTGATGAAATTGAAGGAGATACCAAAGAAGTTACACAAGGGTCGTTCGAATTAATCGTACATCCGGTTAAGTACACTCCACTGGTAGGTAACGCTGATGTTCATTTGTCAGAAGAAGGGCTGAACGGTGGCTTAGAAGATGACGCGGGTAAAGGTTCGCAAGATGATACGACTAATTCAACGTCTATCTCTGGTTCTATTTCGGTGTCAGCTCAGAATGGCGACGATGTATCTGTAGAATTTGAAAAGCCAACAGAAACATTGTACTCAGGTGATACACAAATTACCTGGACTCTCTCTGATGATAATCAAACCTTAGAAGGTTATGCAGGCTCGGAACTTGTCATCTCCGCCACCATCAATAATCAAGGTGGATATGATATAGACCTGTTAGCACCAATTAAGCACAGCGACACCACTGGAGAGGACACCGAAAGCTTCACCATCCCGGTAATAGGTTCTGATGGTGAGCTTACAGGTCAAGGTGCTATCTCAGTCACTATTGAAGATGATGCACCAGAAGCAGCACGCGTGCACCATGATGTTGGCGCTGAAACAAAAGAAGGTGCTAACGTACAGTTGATTCTTGATGTCTCAGATTCGATGTCTTGGAGTGCTTATGATGGTTATTCTGATTTAGACGAAGGAGAACTTACCCGTCTTGAGATTATGCAAGAAGCGGCTATTCAGATGTTACGTCAATATGAAGCAGTGGGTGAAACAAAAGTTCAAATTGTTTTATTTAGCAGTGATGCACAGCTTGAAACAAATAGTAGTAACTCTAAATGGATGTCTGTTGATGAAGCTATAGATATCATTAGTAATCTGGATACGGATAGTACAACGGATTACGATGACGCGATTAAGATGGCGGCTGACTCGTGGGGAGCAGCATCGGACAATGATGGTAAGTTAGAAAATGCAACTAACGTTAGTTACTTCTTATCTGATGGTAATCCAACAAGTGATGATGGCGGTAACCCTAATACTATTGAACCAGGAGAGCTTACAGATTGGGTCGACCACTTAACAGAGAATAAAATTACTGCTATCGCATACGGGATGGGCAAAGATGTGGCTACAGAGCACCTGGATCAAGTCGCGTTCGATGGTTCTGTAAAAGATGCAGCCCTCGGTGTTCAAGGAGATACTAAATCTACAGTTGTATCTGATATTACTCAACTACCGCCGATTATGCTTCAATCAGTTATTAAGCCTGTTGAAGGTAATTTACTTGTTGCGCAAGAAGGTGCCGATGGTGCTGATGTTTCTCAGCTAACTATCGATGGTGTTACTTATGACTTCAATGGTAAGTCATTAAGCGTAGCTGATAATAACGACTCAATTTCTCATTTATTTGATGACAAATCGAACACTCTTACCGTGTTTATTGACTCTAAGCATTCACTTGTAATTGACCTTGATGACGGTGGTTATAAGTTCTTTGGTGCACAGAGTAGCCAAGTGGTTAACCTAGAATTCGGTTATACCTTAACTGATAGTGATGGTGACAATAGTAGTAATAGCTTATCGTTTGATATTCCTGTTATTACAGACGGAGGAAATACTGGCGGTACAAATGCTCTACCTACAGCAGCTGATTTTTCTCTCTCTTCTGACCATAGTGTTGTAGAGGTTAACTTTGAACGTCATGCTGAAGATGTTGAAGATAATCAGGATGATAATAAGTTTACTCAAGTTAAGCTGGCTGAGTTACCTGATCATGGTGATTTATATTACTTGGATAGTACAACTAATAAGTACGTTAAAGTTACAGAGGATATGATCACTGGTGATAACCCTCTATTGTTTAACGATGACACTAAGGTTTACTACGTCGTAGATACAAACGTTGAAGTTTCAAAGGGCTTAACCAATGCTGAATTGGTTGGCGCTGATGGTGTTAACCAATTCAACTTAAACGGAATTACTATCGGCGGTGGCCTTTTTGATCAACGTTCCGAAGCGTTTAGTGGGCAGGATGCTGCTAGTCTTGCCCACAAGACTGAAGGCGTCTATGTAAACACACCGTCTGGACAAGGTAGCGCACCAGGGCAAGAGACAGGTAAAGGGGAGTTCATCTCAATAGCAACAGATAAAGGGAATATCTCTTCTGCAACTATCGAGTTTGGTAGTATTCAAGGTCATTTAGCTAACGGTACAGCGAAAGTTGTTGCGTATCTATTTGATAATGGGCAGAAGTTAAGTGTCACACCTTTTGAAATTGATTTTTCTGATGGTAAAGGATACGTAAGAGAAATAGAGTCCAATGTGTCGTTTGATGAAATCAGATTAGCATATACGACAACTAGTAATGGACAATCTAACGGCTTCGTAATCTCAGATGTATCTATGAAGGTGACAGGAAACGTTGATGTCGATGATGAATTCACCTATTGGGCGGTTGATTCTGACGGTCAACAGAGCCTTACTCAAGGTAAGGTTGACGTTCAAGCGTCGACTGTATTGCAAGATAACGGTGCAGGTGTCGATCATGTGGCGTTCCGAGAGGGATACAACGATTATAGTTGGGCGTCGTCTTCAGCAACGTTGTATGAAGGAACTCAGCATACTTTAATCGATTACGATGAATCGGTTGGTGCAGTCATCGATACTGGTATTGCAGGTGATGACGTCTACATGGGCGCTGGTTCAGATACAATTTATCTTGGTGAAAGTCATTCTCCAACGCAGGACCTGAACGAGACAGCTCAGAATGATGCTATCAATAACTTTGTTACCAAAACAATTGATCAACTGACGAATACCACAGAAGATGGCGCGCTAACGGTAAGTGGGAGTTCAAATGCGTGGTTAGATATCGCACACGGTGGTGGTGGCAATGACCACATCTACGGTGAGGGTGGTTCGGACCTTATCTTCGGTGGTACAGGTCATGACATTCTAGACGGTGGCACTGGCAATGATGCGGTACGTGGTGGCTCTGGTAATGACACCATCATCGGTGGCGAAGGTAATGATATCCTTGTTGGGGATGATGGTGCTGACCTATTCATGTGGCTAGACGGTGATTTAGATGGCAGCACTGATGTTATCAAGGACTTTGATGCAAATGAAGGCGATAAGATTGACTTATCTCAGTTGTTCTTAGATGAGTCTGAAAAGACTATTGGTGAGTTAATCAATGAGCATATTACTGTCACAGAATCGGATGCGGCAGATAAGCATGCTGAGATTGTTGTTACCAAAGGCTCTGAATCGGTAACAATTGAACTCGAGAATTGGAGCGTTGATCAACTGACTAGTCAGCTACAAGATATCTTAATCCTTAAAGACTCATAAAAGAAAGCCGAGGCAAATATGCCTCGGCTTTTTTATCTAATTCAATTCAAAAGTGGGCTTCAGGTGCTCACTTTTTATTTCTACAATACCTTACAAGCAAACCCTTTCAGGTAGAAACCTTCTGGATAAGCGCTGTCAGTAGGGTGGTCAGCTGCTTGTTCAAAGCGCTCTACAAACTTCACTTGGCGGCCAGAATCTACCGCTGCGTCTGCAATGACTTTTTGGAACAAGTCTGTACTCATTAGGCCAGAGCAAGAGTAGGTCAGTAGTGTGCCGCCAGGCTTTAAGATTTGCATAGCTAGCATGTTAATGTCTTTATAGCCATTTGCACCTGACGTTAGGTTGTTCTTGCTTGAAACAAACTTTGGTGGGTCCATAACCACAACATCAAATTTAGTACCTTGGTCACGGTATTCACGAAGCAGTTTGAATACGTCAGCATTAAGGAATACAGCTCGCTTCTTCGAAATATCAAACTCATTTAGCTCAGCGTTGTATTTGGCGGTATCTAACGCAGGTTGGGATACATCAGCGTTGATGACACGCTTAGCACCACCTTTTAAAGCGTAAAGGCCAAAGCCACCAGTGTAAGAGAAGCAGTTAAGCACCTCTTTGCCTTTGACGTACTTCATTGACTGGAGACGACTATCACGTTGGTCAAGGTAGAAGCCGGTTTTGTGGCCGCCAATGATATCAACACTGATCTTTACGCCGTTCTCTTCAATGACTACAGACTTAGGTGGTTCTTCGCCATGTAAAACGCCAGTCGTTTGTTCTAAGCCTTCTTTCTTACGTACTGCGACATCTGAACGTTCGTAAACGTTACATTCAGGGAAAACTTCTAAAAGGGCGTCAACTAAGGTTTGTTTATGGAACTCTGCACCAGCGCTGAGTAACTGACAAACCAAGTAATCTTGGAATTTATCAATGGTGATACCCGGTAGACCATCTGATTCTGCAGCAATCAAACGGTAACCAGTTAAGCCGTCACGTTCAATGATGTCTTCGCGAAGCAATTGAGCATCTTGAATGCGTTTAACGAAGAACTCTTTATTGATCTCTTTCTTTTCGAAGCTCCATACACGAGCACGGATCTGCGAGTTAGGTGAATAAGCCGCTTTTGCCAGCCACTTTCCATCGTGTGAGAAAACATCCACAGTTTCGCCTAGTTTTGGTTCACCTTCTACTCGGTGAATGCCACGAGAAAACACCCAAGGGTGTTTACGGCGAAGGGACTTGTCTCGGCCTTTGACTAGATAGATAGCTGGAGTCATTGGGATACTCAATAGGTTGTTTTTAAAGGAGGGGTATTTTCAAGGATGTGTATAGGAATTGCAAATAAAAGAGCCGCCTAGTGGCGGCTCAGATTGTTAAGCTTTTAGACCGGTAAGCAGAGCTTCCATTTGGTCACTTTGGGTTCTGAGTTGTTCAATATTCGAGTTTGTTGCGTTGATCATTGAACAAACACTGTCTGACTGTGTTCTGATCTCTTCGACGCTAGCAGCAATATTGTCAGCAACAACACCTTGCTCTTCAGCGGCTGTAGCAATTTGGATACTGCTATCTGAGATAGATCGGTTTTTCTCTGCGAGTGAACCAATTTCAACATCAACCTCAGACATCAGTTGTTGTCCTTCAGAGGCATTAGTTACCGTTGTCTCCATCAGTTGAGTAAGAGACTGGCTGTTACGCTGAAGGGCTTCAATCATTGTCTGGATCTCGACGGTCGCTTGCTGCGTGCGGCCAGCTAAGGCGCGGACTTCATCAGCAACAACGGCAAAGCCTCGGCCTTGTTCACCGGCACGTGCCGCCTCAATCGCTGCGTTAAGTGCGAGTAGGTTAGTTTGCTCAGAAATACCGTTGATAGTCGCAACAACTTCATCAATTTGAGCGGCGTTTGCGTCTAGTTCCGCAACCGCTTCTGAAGCAGAGCGTATCTCATTAGACAGCTGTGATATCGAGTTAAGTGTATGACCCACTTTCTGCTGACCTTGTGTTGCAACGCTGCGTGCATCTTCTGTCTGCGTACTTGAGTCATGGGCAAGGTTAGCAACTTCGCGAATAGTTGAAGCCATCTGCTCTGTTGCACTTGCTAGGGAGTTCAAGTGTTCTTGCTGCGTTCCTGATACATCAGCACTTTGAATGTTCGATTGATTCAGATCAGAGCTGATTTGCTGCATTAATGCGATTGACTCTTGAATAGAAATAACAAGGTTTTGCTCACGCTCGGCCACTTGGTCTATTGTGATCGCTATTTCGCTAAACTCGTCTCGTACTTTAAAGAAATTCATACGGCTAGTTAAATCGCCGCTCGCTAGCGTGCTCAATGCTTTGTTCATTGTAAACATTGCACCGCCAATGAAAGTCATAATGTAGTAAACACCTAACGCAATAAGCGACAGTGTAACAAGTACAATCGTGATATGCGTTACTGACATTGAAGACCAAAGGTTTTGGTTATGCGTTGCAACGATACTGAACTCACCGCCATTGATGGCAATAGAGCCTTGGCCTGAACCGAAGGTAATTGTTTCTGAGTTGTTGATGATTGAAGCAACTTGGCTCTGTGAAAGGTTACCTGCTTCAATTAGGTCACGCATCAGAACCAACTCATCTTGATAGAGATGGTTGAGCATTTGAGCCGCAGTGTTATCCAAAACGAGTGTAAGAACGACTAATGCAATCAAAGGGAGTAGGAAAAGAAGGTAGAACTTTTCTTGAATTTTGAGATGAATGAGATATTTGTCAATCCAACGAAATGGTATTTCTTTCATAATTATTATATCCAGTGAGAAAACCCATATGTCCTTTATGGGTGACAATTAAAACCATCTAAATATATCACTGAGCAATGAATAGAGGTACATCGAATGCATGAAAGTTGTGAGAAGTTCACGGTATCGGGGATTGTTCAAGGCGTTGGCTTTAGATATTCGACATCTTATGAAGGCCAAAGGCTAGGCGTTACAGGTTATGCTAAAAACTTATACAATGGCGATGTTGAGGTTGTGGTGTGTGGTTTGCCGGAACAAATAGAGGCAATGGCACTGTGGCTTGAGCACGGCCCTAAGACATCAAGTGTGGAGAGTGTTGTAAGAGAGGTAATTGCATTCAAACCGTTTAAAGGGTTTAAGATTCTGTAGTGGGAAACTACAGAATCGTCTTTGGCACTATAGGCATTTAGCCGGTTTTGGCAGGCCAGCGAGCTTGGTCGCTTGCTTTGCAGGACCTTGTTTGAATAGCTTGAACAGGTACTTACTGTTGCCTTTTTCTGGCCCATGTGCCTTTTCCATCGCTTTTACCAACATTCTGACTGCTGGCGATGTATTAAATTCCACATAGAAATCGCGAACAAAATGGACGACTTCTAAGTGCGCGTCAGTCAATTCAATACCTTCTTGCTCAGCTAGGAGGCCAATCATTCCTTCTTCCCATTGGGTATGATCCAATAGATAGCCCTGTGCGTCAGTTTCGATTTGTTTACCGTTGTACTCAAACATCTTACGATCCTAATAACATAGATATTCAATAGGGTAGCGCAGCATACCGTGATTAAACAATATCGCAAGTACGAAAAAGCCCGACAGGGTTATCTGCCGGGCTTTTGGGTATCAATCTAATCAACGATTAGTCGTTGTTCATAATACCTAGAATGCTTAACAAGCTAGTGAACAGGTTAAGGATGTTTAGGTACATAGAAATAGTTGCGCTTACGTAGTTTGTTTCTTCACCACGTACAATGCGGCTTGTGTCGAACAGAATAAAGCCAGAGAATACAAGTGCAGACATGCTGCTGATTGCTAGTTGACCGATTGTAGAACCAACAAAGATGTTGATGATAGCTGCAACGATAACAATGATAAGGCCAGCAATCAGGAAATTACGCATAAAAGAGAAATCTTTCTTGCTGCTGATTGTGTAAGCCGATAGACCTAAGAACACCATACCTGTCAAACCAAGAGCTTGAGCAATGATAGAAGGTCCGTTAGCGATTGATGCGTAGTAAGTTAGCATTGGACCTAAAGCGCCACCCATTAGAGTTGTGAACACGAAAGTCCATACAATACCCATTGATGAGTTAATGCTTTTTGGTAGTGCAAAGAAAAGAATACCGATAGCTGCAATTTGCATAACAAGTGCCATCATTGGTGAAATACCAATCGCCATTGTTGCCATTGCCGCTACTGCACTTGTTACTAGCGTCATCGATAGTAAGAAGTAAGTGTTCTTAAGTGTTTTGTTGATCTCAAGTGTACTAGAAGCACTTGTAGAACGAGTAAACATAGGACTGTTCATGATCTTCCTCGTAAGGTTTTATGTTTATATCTACATTTATGAGGTTGAATGACCAAAAAATCAAGCCCCAATTAACGTTGTAGTCGATAAAATAATAATAGAAATAGAAACTTATGTATTTTGAAATATGTAACCTTATATTACGGGGTGAGCAACACTCCACTCCTCAAGTTATTGAACCTTTGAATAAGGCTTGATTTGAGGTGCTTGGATGACAAATAGGAATCAATTGTGAGTTCAGAAAATATTCAAAATGCAGTTTGATATTGGCAACGTGATGGTAAGTTGGGCACTATTTGGAAATAGTAAAGCTTACATTCGGTGACACTAAAGGTTGCGAGGAACTCGGTCTGTCTTTCTAGGTAACCAATCAAGTGCTTTAAAGAGCCCTAATTGTTCGCGCTTATAGTCTATGTTCGCTAGGAATTAATGATGGTGAGGTGAGAGGGAGCATAGGTTAGTTAGCTCCCTATTTGAGCGTTTAGTTTTGAGCGAGTTTAACTCGAATCTTGCTCTTTGCTACGTTAGTCAAGTTTAAGCTATTCAAAGCAGTTTTTGCTTCAGTTTCATCAGGCATTTCAAGGAAAGCGAAGCCCTTAGATTGACCTGTTTCTTGATCTAGAACTAAATTACATTGGGTAACAGTGCCGTGAGCTGAGAAGAGAACGCGAACTTCGTGTTCGGTTGTAGTACGAGCTAGATTGCGGACTAAAAGTTTCATAATATTTTGCCTAGTGTAAGTTGCAGTCCGATTGTCTCAGGTATAAGGGTGTAAACCAAGAAGAGTTTGTATTTAACAAAAGGATAGTGCTCTTTAAAAGCGTGTTGTTACGCATGTTAAGGCTTGGCACTTTGCTGTTTGTGGGCAAAGAATGAGCTCATGTTTCAGAGCTCATAAAGTTAGCTTAAGGATGGGTAATTAGCTGTCCATCTTCTGTGGTTATAAGGCTAGCCTTACCTTGTTCGATGAGTTGTGCAGCGTAAGATGGCGTAACGGTTTGAACGTCACCTTTTTCTCTGCTTACTAACGCTTCCCAGGCTTGGTCCTTATATTTTCCTGCTTTGGTGTATTTAATGAGTACTTTCATAGGTTCACGCTTCGGTGAGTTAGATGTACTACTAACATTAATAAGTTTGTTGAGGTTACGCACCTGTTAAATATGGAACATTAGATTAATCAAATGACAGGTAGTGGAGAGCGCTAAGTTCGCGGTTAAACTGATTGAATCAAATATCAACAATAGTTTTCTGGTAACAGCGCGTGGCCAGTGTATTCCGTTAGGTAGACGAGGGCATCAATGACGCGAATAGGGGTTAACAAGTTATCTTCGTTACAATCATCTAATTCGAATGCTAGGTAAAGACGATCGCATTCCATCTTTAGAAATAGGTTTCCTTGCGGCGCTCTGTCTTGGGTTAACGCGAACGCGCCTACACCGATAAAGTGAGAGCTTTTTAGATTTCTTGTCGCGTAAATATCACAGTTTAGTTGGTGGGCGAGCGTTAAAAAGTCGAGAAGTAGATTAACTTGGTCGTCTGAAACGTTATCGAGTGCCTTTACATGCGGTTCTTTGCAGAAACGTTCTAAATAGTTAATCATTTCGTCGATATCGTTGTTAAATAGCATCGCAGTTTGTCCGTGTTGAAAGCGTCGCGATTGTACCTGTAGCGCATCCACATAACAAAAGATTTAGAACCATTTGCGGCGCTAAATATGGTGGTTTGAACAAGTTATAACAACGAAAAAGGGTGGCTGAAGCCACCCTTTGTTACATCGTTTATCGACAATTAATGGTGCAGAATTTGCGCCAAGAAGTTTTGAGTACGGTCTGACTGAGGGTTTTCAAAGAAATCAACAGGGTTGTTCTCTTCGATAATCTCACCAGCATCCATAAAGATAACCCGGTCTGCGACCTCTTTAGCAAAACCCATCTCGTGAGTTACACAAAGCATCGTCATACCTTCTTCAGCAAGTTCGACCATTACATCAAGTACCTCACGTACCATCTCTGGGTCGAGAGCTGATGTTGGTTCGTCAAACAGCATAACTTGCGGGCTCATACATAGAGAGCGGGCGATAGCTACACGCTGTTGCTGACCACCTGATAGCTGACCTGGGTACTTGTCTGCTTGATCTGGGATCTTAACGCGCTCTAGGTATTTCATTGCAATCGCTTCAGCTTCTTCTTTTGGCATCTTCTTCACCCAAATAGGCGCTAGAGTACAGTTCTCTAATACCGTTAGGTGAGGGAATAGATTGAAGTGCTGGAAACACATACCAACTTCACGTCTAACTGCTTCAATGTTTTTCAAATCTTCAGTCAGTTCATTACCAGAAACGAAGATGTGACCTTTCTGGTGTTCTTCAAGACGGTTAATACAACGGATCATCGTTGACTTACCTGAGCCTGAAGGGCCACAAATAACAATCTTTTCGCCTTTCTTAACGTCAAGGTTGATGTTCTTTAGTACGTGAAATTCACCGTACCACTTGTTCATATCCTTTAGCTGGATCATGTAATCTTGTTGTTGCGTCATAATACGTCCTTGAGCTAATTATCGTTTGTGACCGGTGTGAAGTTTGTTTTCAAGCCAAATCGAATATCTCGACATGCCGAAACAAAATACCCAGAACACTAACGCGACAAATACATAACTTTCAGTTGCAAAGCCTAACCACTCTGGGTCGGTGTTTGCTGCCTGACCGATACCGAGTACATCAAACATACCGATGATAAGTACAAGACTGGTATCTTTAAATAGACCAATGAAGGTGTTCACTATTGAAGGAATGGTGATCTTTAGTGCTTGCGGCAAAATGATCAATCCCATCTTCTTCCAGTAAGTTAGACCTAGCGCATCAGCAGCTTCATATTGACCTTTAGGGATTGCCTGTAGACCACCACGAACTACCTCTGCCATATAGGCTGCACTGAACATCACTACACCAATTAGGGCACGGATAAGTTTGTCTGTTTCAGAACCTTCAGCTAGGAAAAGCGGGAGCATTACCGATGCCATGAATAGAACGGTGATCAGTGGAACGCCACGCCATACTTCGATGTATACGGTACAAATACTACGAATAATTGGCATTTCGGAACGTCGACCTAGCGCAAGAGCCACACCAATTGGAAGTGAGACTACGATACCGACTAGAGCGATGATAAGAGTAACAAGTAAGCCACCCCATTTATGGGTTTCTACAACCTCCAAGCCAAACACACCACCGTAAAGCAAAGCGGCGATAATGAACGGGTAGATGTTGACGAAAAATAGCCAAATCCACATGCGCTTCGGCGTTTTTTCATAAGCAAGTAGAACCGTGAAAATTGCCAAAGTGACGTAAAATAGGCGAGGGCGCCATAGTTCTTCTTGTGGATAGAAACCATACATGAACTGTTCCCAGCGCACGCTGATAAACACCCAACATGCTCCGTCTCGGCTACATGCATCACGCGTTGTCCCAACCCAATCTGCGTTCAAGAATGCCCAGTCAAAGATGTTCCAAAGCAGCATGAATGCGAGATAGCCAAGAATAACAGTAACGACAGAGTTAACTGGCCCGTTAAATAGATTTTTACGCAGCCAACCTACAACGCCAACGGTATTAGCTGGTGGCGGAAGGTCAGGCTGAAATTGATGAATACTCATGCTATCTCTCCACTAGCGCTACTTTACGGTTATAAATGTTCATCAGTGCTGATGTTAGCAAGCTGAGAGTCAGGTAGACACCCATTGTCATGGCGATGATTTCGATCGCTTGACCTGTTTGGTTGAGTGTTGTCCCTGCGAAAACCGAAACTAAGTCAGGATAGCCAATTGCCATCGCAAGAGATGAGTTCTTGGTTAAGTTTAAGTACTGACTCGTTAGTGGTGGGATGATGATCCTTAATGCCTGAGGAATAACAACAAGCTTTAAGGTACGTGAACGCGGTAAGCCAAGGGACATTGCTGCTTCTGTTTGACCATGGTTAACCGCATTGATACCAGAACGAACAATTTCTGCGATGAAAGAGGCCGTGTAGATACTTAATGCGAGTAACAGTGCCGCGAGCTCAGGAATGATGCTGATACCGCCACGGAAGTTGAACCCTTTCAATTCAGGCAGCTCCGCTGAAATAGGAGAACCCATCAAAAAGTAAACAATGGTAGGAAGCACGATGCAAAGCCCGAGGACAATACGCCCCATAGGAGTTTGTTGCCCCGTCAACTTCTGTTTGTTCTTAGCCCAAATGCCAATGACAATCGATGCGATGACACCCGCGATAAACGCAGCGACTACGAACGATGAGCCTTCTTCAAAAATCGGAGCAGGGAAGTACAATCCACGTACATTGAGGAAGATCGCCTCACCTAAGCTTAGACTTTGTCTCGCTGATGGCAGAGCTTGTAGTACTGCAAAGTACCAAAAGAAAATTTGCAGTAGTAACGGAACGTTACGGAATATCTCGATGTAAACCGCTGCTAATCGACTAACTAACCAGTTAGATGATAAACGTGCGATACCCATGATAAAACCAATCACAGTGGCGAGAATAATACCGAAAAAGGATACTAAAGCGGTGTTTAGTAGACCGATGATGAAAGTTCGGCCATAAGAGTAAGTTTCATCGTATTCAATCAGCGTTAGGCCAATCCCAAAGCCGGCTTCTTGATCGAGGAAATCAAAACCCGTAGCGATGCCGCGAGCTTCTAAGTTGGTAAGTGCATTATTGACAATGGTGTAAAAGAAGAAAACAAGCGCTGCAATCGCGATGATCTGGAATACAACTGCTCGAAAGGTGGGATTGTATATAAGGTTAGCGTTCTTAGCCGGTCCGTTATCCGCGCTAGACGCCATATTAGTAGGTTTCATACAACTATAACCTCAAATCCATTTTTATTAAAAAGGGCGGCTAAAACCGCCCATTTTGTGTTGTAACTCTAAAAGTTAACGGATTGGTGGAGCGTACATGAAGCCGCCTGCATTCCACAGAGCGTTCACGCCACGAGAGATTTTCAGAGGTGAACCTTCACCAACTGTACGCTCGAAGCTCTCACCGTAGTTACCTACTTGCTTAATCACTTGGTAACCCCAGTCATCACGGATACCTAGGCCTTTACCTTTAGGGCCATCGACACCTAGGATACGTTTGATGTTTGGATCTTTAGACTTGAGCATTTCGTCAGCATTCTTAGAAGAAATGCCGTACTCTTCTGCGTTCACCATTGCAGCAAGTGTCCACTTAGCGATGTTGAACCACTGGTCATCACCTTGACGAACTACTGGACCTAGTGGCTCTTTAGAAATGATTTCTGGTAGTACTTGCGCTGAAGATGGGTCTTGAAGGTTTAGACGAAGAGCGTAAAGACCTGATTGGTCAGTTGTTAGTACGTCACAACGGCCAGCATCGAAACCTTTAGATGTTTGAGCTGCTGTATCAAATACCACTGGCTTGTAAGACATACCGCTATTACGGAAGTAGTCTGCTAGGTTAAGCTCAGTCGTTGTACCAGACTGAACACATACAGAAGCGCCATCTAGCTCTTTAGCACTTGTAAGGCCAAGATCTTTCTTAACCATGAAGCCTTGACCATCGTAGTAGTTTACACCAACGAAGTTAAGACCAAGTGCTGTATCACGGTGTAGCGTCCATGTTGTGTTACGAGAAAGCACGTCGATTTCACCAGATTGTAGGGCAGTGAAACGCTCTTTTGCTGTTAGCGGTACGTATTTAACTTTTGTCTTATCGCCCAAAACGGCAGCTGCAAGACCTTGACAGTATTCTACGTCGATGCCTTCCCATTCGCCTTTAGAGTTCGGGTTAGAGAAGCCTGGCAAGCCAGTACTTACACCACAAGTTAAGAAGCCTTGTTTAGTTACTTTATCAAGCGTGCTATCTGCTGCAGAAGCGCCAGTAGACATCAGTGCAGTAGATGCTGCTACAACTGAAGCAAGAAGTGTTAGTTTATGTGCCATTTGTATCCTTCCTGTATGATCCGTGTTAAATCGAGATTCCTCGATGCAACGATTAAGCTCTGTTGTGTTTCATTATTTGTTTGGTTGCAGTGCTCTTTATTGAGTCTTTGTTAAATCAACCAGTTATAAGCGTAGGAAAGGAATTGTGTTTTCACAACTCTATAATTTAAAAAGATTTTTGAATGAACTCACATTTCCTGACAGACATTAGAATGGCGAAATGTTAAGGCAATGTAAATAGTGTATAAGTTCACAAAATAGAAATGACAGACTGGTGTGATAAAATTATCAATGATTTTAGATTTGATAATTATACAAGCCATATATTTCTGGAATATCTAACTAAAGATCATAGAAAATTTGGTTATATGTTGGTCAGGTGAAAGAAAGGGCATCTACGTTATCGCTTGTTTTTGGTAGTATCAGTAGAACAGCCCCTTATACACATCAAGGAATGAAATGCAGTATTTTCCTCTATTCGTGAATTTGAACCATAAACCCGTCTTAGTTGTTGGCGGTGGTGAAGTTGCGAGTCGTAAAGTGGATAGCCTAGTGAGGGCAGGAGCGAGTGTGACGATCGTCTCCCCTCAAGTAGAAGAGTATTTAAGTCAATTGATCGACAAAGGCGAGTGTCAGTGGATTCAAGGTTTTTATTCTGAAGAATTACTTGAAACGTCCTACGTGCAGGTTTGGGCGACAACAGATAACCCTAGTTTGAATCATCAGGTACACCGTGACGCGAAGCGAAAAGGGATTTTAGTCAATGTCGTTGACGATTTACCTTATTGTGATTTCATTACCCCCTCGATGATTAACAGAGGCCGCATTCAGCTCGCGATTTCCAGTGGCGGCGCTGCGCCTGTACTGATACGTAATATGCGCGAGAAGATAGAAGCAGTACTACCGCAAAACTTATCTCTGCAGGCAGATTTTGCCGCGTCTAAGCGTAATGACATAAAAGAAAAATTACCTACAGTCGATGAGCGTCGTAAGTTTTGGGAAATGTTCTTCGCCCGTCCAGATGTCGATAATGCCAGTACCAATGCTATGTTAGAAACGGCGTATCAAAATGCATTAGAAGTTGGTTTTAGCCGAAAAGGATCGGTGACCTGGATTGAGCATGGCAATGACGTAGAGCTACTTACGTTAAAAGCGCTACGATTGATGCAACAAGCGGAAATCGTTCTATTCGATAGTCAATGTCCATTTGCGTTTGTAGATTTAGTTAGGCGAGATGCAGAGCGTCTAGAGTTTTCCAATCAAGCAGATTTATCCACCCAGTTAGAAGTTGCCAAGAACGAAGATAAACGGATAGTGGTGTTGCTTGCGCCTCAATCGACAAACGTTACCTTTATACAAGGTTCAGACACGATTATCGCACTGGGAAGCCAAAAATAAAAAAGGCCAGATACAAAAAAGTATCTGGCCTTTTTATTTGAACTAGCTTGAGTTAGTCACGGAAGTTCTCATATTGGAACGGTTGACCAAGCTCTGCATCGCGAATAAGTGCGATAACCGCTTGTAGGTCATCACGCTTTTTACCCGTTACACGAACTTTCTCGCCCTGAATTGAAGCCTGAACTTTCATTTTGTTGTCTTTAATTAACTTAACGATCTTTTTCGCCATTGGCGTTTCGATGCCTTGTTTAAAGAGAACAATTTGATGCCAGTTTTTGCCTGTCGCTTCTTCGCTTTTCGCATCCATTGAATTTGCATCAACACCGCGTTTCGCTAAGTTACCGCGTAAAATGTCACGCATTTGCTTAAGCTGGAAGTCACCTTCAGCGTTTAATCTAACTGACTCGTCTTTCTGCATTTCAAAAGATGCTTCAACACCACGGAAATCAAAACGCGTTGAAAGTTCACGTGAAGCATTATCGACTGCATTACGAAGTTCTACTGAATCGACTTCAGATACAATATCAAATGATGGCATGTTGGAATCCTTTTAATTATGAACGGGCTTTAACTGCGTTAGCTAACATTTCAAGCATGGTGCTTGTATCTTCCCAACCTAAACATGGGTCGGTAATAGACTGTCCGTAAGTAAGGTTGTCTAGATCATTCATTGGCTGATTTCCTTCAAGAATGAAGCTCTCTGCCATAATACCAACAACTTGGTTCTTACCAGATTTGATTTGCTCACAGATGTCTTTGGCTACATCCAATTGCTTACGGTGTTGCTTTTGACAGTTAGCGTGGCTGAAATCAACAACCAAACGCTTAGGTAGACCGAATTCGCCAAGTTGCTTACATGCTGCATCAACAGATTCAGCATCGAAGTTAGGACCTGTTTCACCACCACGTAAAATAACGTGACCAAACGGGTTACCACTGGTGCGATAAACAGTCATGCGGCCATTTTTATCTGGTGAGTAGAAGTAGTGAGATGCTTGAGATGCGCGAATAGCATCAATAGCGATTTTGATGTTGCCGTTCGTACCGTTTTTAAATCCAACAGGGCAAGATAGCGCAGAAGCCATCTCACGGTGGATTTGTGACTCTGTTGTACGAGCGCCAATCGCGCCCCAAGTGATTAGATCAGCAATGTACTGACCAGTAATCATATCTAGGAACTCGGTGGCAGTCGCTAGGCCAAGTTTGTTGATATCTAAAAGCAATTTGCGCGCTTTGTTTAAGCCAGCTTCAAGAGCGTAAGAGCCATCAAGGTTAGGGTCGGTAATAAGACCTTTCCAACCAACAACAGTACGTGGCTTCTCAAAGTAAGTACGCATAACGACGAAGAGTTCATCTTTGTACTGATCTTGAATTGCCGCTAGACGCTCAGCGTAATCAATAGCAGCTTCTGTGTCATGCACTGAACAAGGGCCGACGATCACCAATAGGCGTTGGTCTTCCCCTGAAAGAATGTTTTCAATTTGACGACGTGACTGTGCAATGCGCTCTGCGACTTCGTCCGTAATCGGATGCGCGCTTCCTAGTTCTGCCGGAGTTGGCATTGGACCCAGTGGTTGGGTTCTTAATTCATCGGTTTTAAGTGGCATACCACAGCCTGTATTTCTATTGCGAAGCGGTAAAGATAGCGGAAACCAACCTAGGAATAAACCACTTATCGTTAATCTTATCTCTATCGGGGTGTAAATCTGAAAAATTATGCACTTACGTAAAGTAAAAATGCTGATCTACCCTTGTGTTAGAGTAAGTCGAGCGGTATGTTGAAGGTTATAAACACAACAAAATGTTTGCACGGAGCAGTAATGAGTCAAAATAGTTCGAGCAGTTTGCATCCTTCCTTAAACATTGGTGAGCCACTCCCAACATTAGATACGGAATCTGAGGGCTCTCATTTGTTTGTATCTTTATCTGAATTGATTCTAGAGCATGTTTTTTATCACCCAACTTATAGTGAGTCGAAAGAGCCATTGGGTGAGACGGAAGCCGCCTCAATCAACGCTATTTTAGGTGACCTAGACGTTGAGACGCACTTTGTATCAACCCTAACAAACCAGATCCTTTCAGCAATTAAGCCTAATCATGCAGCCGTTCGTGTGAGTTTAAGTGGTGCAGATAGCTACAGCTTTAGCTCACTGCTTGGGGGCAAAGTAGAGTTACAAGAAACTAACCCCGCTCTTGGTGTTAGAGGTGTCTCTCGATTTGCAACGCAGCCATTTAATCATCAGTTTGCACTCGAATGTAAGGTGATAAAGGCACTACAGGCGCAAGATTACAATGTTGAGGTCGTGGTTCCTTTTGTTCGTGGGCTCTCTGATGCAGCGAAAATCATTGATTTACTTGCCGAGCAGGGGCTTCCTCGCGGTTTGAATGGGTTCAAGGTGCTTTATACCGTTGATGTGCCAGCAGGCGCGCTACTTTCTGAAAAATTGCTGCATTACTTTGATGGTGTCGCAATTAACCTAGAAAATCTCGCACAATTTACACTTGGCATCGACCGCCTAAGTGAAGAGCTTGAATACCTTTTTGATCCTCAAAGTGATGCGGTTATCCAACTGATAGAGCAAGTGGTTAAGTCGGCTCATAACAGCAATAAACCTGTTGTTCTTTGCAGCAATGCATTAGCGCAATATGCTCGCATTCAAGAAACAGTATCTGAATATGACAATGTGGATGTCGTAGTGACGCCGTAACTTTAATGTTTAAGAGGGTACTATTTTTCAAGGCCAATGTTAACAAATTGTTGACATTGACCTTTTTTCATTATCAACTAGTCACATACTTACTGGTCGGACTAGTCGCATGTTATCTCCACTTACTAAAGCAAACTTATACCTAAACTACTTTGGTTTTTTTAAAGTTCCCTTCATATGGTTAGCAAGACCGAAGATTCTTCATCTAGATGACGAGCGAGTTGAAGTTAAGATTCCGATCAGACGACGCACAAAGAACCATTTAAACAGCATGTATTTTGGTGTTTTAGCGGTTGGGGCTGATGTTGCTGGTGGCTTTATGGCAATGAGCAAAGCGCAAGACAGTGGTAGAAAAGTATCACTAGCGTTTAAAGCGGTTGAAGGACAGTTTCTAAAGCGCCCAGAAGCTGACGTTCATTTCATATGTGAAGATGGCAAACAGATCGATCAGATGCTTAAGCGAACGTTTGATACTGGAGAGAGAGTGAATGAAACGGTCAAAATCACCGCCATCTGCCCATCACTTCATGGCGATGAGCCAATGGCGGAGTTTTATCTTACTCTGTCACTGAAGCGAAAGGGTGATTAACCTCTTCGACTTCCATTTGCTCAACAGCGACGATTTTGCTTCGATTTAAAACAATTTTCCAACGGTAGTATTTTATTTGGCCGTTGTGATTGTTTTCTTTGGCGATGAGGTTGATTAGATGGCGTTTCTCGACAGACTCGCGGCTAACTTGACCGTTGTTATGGGTGTAGACTTTGTTCGAGCCTTTGTCCATTAAGCGGGTCAGTTCGCGCATGCTGACCAAGATTGATTCGCGTGTTTCCTCATAGCCACTCATGAACTTTGAAGTCGACATCTCCGTTTTAGAGCTGTAGTGAAGGATCTGCTCTTCTCTTTGTACCACACGCTTTTTGCGAATTGATTTAATGCGGTCAGGTAACTTATCGAGAACCTTGTAATCTAACCACTCGAGCTTTTGTCCAACGGCTTTTTTAGTTGTAGGGTCTAAGTACAATTTACGCCATTTAGGGCGACCTTTACGAATCCATCGCCACATAACGTCGCGAAGGTCGTCTTTAAAGATTTCACGCAATGCGTAAACGAATGACATAAGAACGATAAATGAAGCGGTGATTTCACCCCAGTAGTCGCGTGCAAGAATTGCGGTGATGGTAACGAACACCATCACGAATCCAGTCGCTCCGCCTTTAACAACGCGTTTCATGTTTTTACCCAGTGATTGAGTTTTTTCCTGTAGGACAACAGGGTGCTCAATCAATCGGCGTAGTAAGCGCATTTTGTTACTTAATCGCGTTACGTCGTCACGTACACTCTTCGAGTTGTAGTTATTTAGCTTTCTATGGGCGGCTTCTTTTTCGACGATCGCCAATAAGCTTTCTTTTAAGCTTTTATATTCGCTATCACGAGGCATGTGCGCCACCAGCGACATCAGGCGTTGGCCAGTATACCAAGACAAGTAATTATCGATATTGGCGTAGTAACGCTTTAAGCTTTCTTCGTAAGGGATACCACGGCGTAGTTTTTTTAGGATGTCGAGTGAGAGCTTGATAACCTCGTCGACTTCATCAGTCGTGACACTTTCTTTATTGTGCTTGTTGAGCTCGTTGACCGCTTTGTCTAATGCGATGACGTATTGATAGGCGAAGAGACTCAAACTTACACGGTATTGAGTTGTAGAAAGTCGGCCTCGTTTAGCGAGTCGACTGTGGACCAAAGGCAAGAGCGTTTTGTCACTGTAGTAAGCGCGTTTTTGAGTAATAGACTCGTAGTAGAACTCACTCTCTTTGATAACGTCAGGGGACAGCCCAAGTTCGCCAGGGACGAAAAAATACAAGTCGAGGTCTGACTTTTTGGTTGCTGCCATTGCATGTGAAATTTTGAGAGTTATGCCGTCCTGCTTATCAACGGTTAACAAATAAAGCTCCTAAAAAAAGTACTAAATATCTGGCGCAAGCATAACAGAGATTCGCTATAATCACCGCAAATTTAACAAGAGACAGTTGAAATGATTAAAGTTGGTCAGATTAACCACTTAGAAGTAGTAAAAACAGCCGATTTTGGCGTATTCCTTGATGCAGAGGATTACGGCACAACCTTATTACCAAAACGTTTTGTTCCTGAAGGTACAGAAGTGGGTGGTTTCGTTGATGCGTTTTTATACTTTGATTCTGACAGTCAGTTAGTCGCCACAACTGAAACTCCAATTGCCCAAGTGGGTGAATGGGGTCTTATGAAGATCGAAGGCGTAAATGCAACTGGCGCATTTGCGGACTGGGGCATTAAAGGTAAAGACCTACTTATCCCATTCAGTGAGCAGCGTGCTCGCTTTTCTGAAGGCCAAAACGTATTAGTCTACGTTTATACAGACAAAGCCTCAGGTCGTATCGTTGGTACGACTAAGTTTAATAAGCTATTAGACAAAACACCGGCAAATTACACGCGTAACCAACAAGTTGACCTGATCATTGCTGAACGCAGCGACTTGGGCTTTAAAGCGATTGTTGAAGGTGAACATTGGGGCATGATCTTTAAGTCAGATGTGTTTGGAAAGCTGTTCATTGGTAAACAACTGAAGGGTTACATCAAGAACATTCGTGAAGATGGCAAAATTGACCTATCGCTACAAAAGGTTGGTGTAGAGAAGATGGACGACTTGAGCCAAAAAGTGATGGATCTACTGGAGAAAAAAGGTGGCTTCCTTCCACTCAATGATAAGTCTTCGCCAGAAGCGATCTTTGCTGCATTTAGAACCAGTAAAGGCACATTCAAAAAGACCATCGGTGGCCTCTACAAGCAAGGTAAGATTGTTATCGATAAAGAAGGTATTCGTTTAGCTTAACATTTATCTCGTCACTTTTAAGCCGCTGAGTTGGGCGGCTTAAAAAAGTGGCCCAAAGCTGATCCTGCTATGGGCCTGGGGAAGGGCTCACATTGAGCCTGAGCTAATTGGCTGATACCTCAAATCAATAATTTAATTCTAGTACAATATCTGGAGTTTGCGCGGATACTGTAGAATTTCATACTAATGTTTTACAATTTAGAATAGGTTTTTATCTCTTACCAGTTCTCTTGGTAACCCATTCTTAATTCGATTACCCACCCATTTTCCTAAGCCAATCACATCGTTATCAAATTTTACGAACACTTCACCTTTACCAGAAAGGTCGGCTGGGCGAACATCACGTCCCATAAACCATTCACGAGCATCCTCAATAGAAAGTGCTACACACATCGACTCTTCGCCAGTCGCAAGGGTCGTGGCGACTTGGTGCTGCCAACGGTAACCTTTCTTGTGAGCTTCTGCGATTTTGATTCCCATACGCGAAAAGCGGAACTCACCAAGCATAGGTTCTAAAGCGTTCGGGAACAGCCAAACATCGTTGTCACGTAGCCAAACAGATGCGTCATCGGGTAATGAAATATCCAGTGTCTGTTTTAGTTGCTTAGCAATATCGCTTTGTATCTTTGCACTTGTTTTTTCAAATGGAAACTTGCCTAAACGCTTTTTAACTTTTGGCGCCTCAACCGAACCTGTTTTACGTATTCTCGCGACAAAGAAACCTTCACAATCGTAGACCTGTGGGAAGATATGGAGGAAGCCTTCTTCTGTTAGTGATTTATCCGCATCAGTAAACAGATCTGCTAGGCTTTCAAATTCAACAAGGTCACCAAAAGTTTCTTTTAGGTGAAGACAAACCTGTTGGTTTTCTTCAATGCTAAGAGTACAAGTCGAATACACCATCACGCCATTTGGCTTTAGTGCATGGAACGCGCTTTCGATAAGATCTTTTTGCGTCTCAGAAATAGAGATAACTGACTCTTTCGTCCAGTTTTTCATTGCATCAGCGTCTTTACGAACAGTGCCTTCGCCAGAGCATGGCGCATCAATCAATACCGCATCAAACTGTTCTGGTAACCAACCACCAAATACGCGGCCATCATAGTTAGATAGGGCTGCATTTCGAACGCCACAACGCTCAATATTGGCATGCAGAACTTTTACGCGACTGGCAGAAAACTCATTGGCTACCAATACACCAACATTCCCCATTTGTGCGGCGATTTGTGTGGTTTTAGAGCCCGGTGCTGCCGCCATGTCGAGCACAGCACTAAACTGGTCATCTTTGTCATTAAACAGTGCCGATACTGGCATCATAGAGCTGGCTTCTTGAATATAGAATAGCCCGGACATGTGCTCGGCTGTATTACCTAATGGCACTTCAGACTCATCAGCTTCAATCCAAAAACCTTCTTCACACCAAGGAACGGGTTCCAATTGCCAACCTTTGCTTTTAGCGCGGGTTAAAAATGCATCAATCGAAATCTTTAACGTGTTAACACGAATACTTTTGCGTAGTGGACGTTGGCAAGCGGCGATAAAGTCTTCCATGTTAAGTTGAGATGGAAGAATCGCTTCAATTTCGCTGAGGAATTCGGCAGGGAGATATACATTCTGGTGCAAGGTTCTGTCTCTACAAGCTTGAAAGGGCGATGATTATAGCCAATTAAAAGAAAAAACGCAGCGATTAGGCTGCGTTTTTCTTTTTGATTATGGTTTCGGAATCGCGGTTCTCCATGCCTTCCAACTTTCATCAGCTTTCGCGTTTAGGTAGAAAGTATGGCCGTCCTTTGCGATAGGCGCTAACTGACTCTGCTCAGGGGTAGAGAAAGCGATCCCACCACGAATGAGGCTATCGAACGTTCCAGCTTTGATGTTTGCTCCGGTTAGGCCGATAGAGACATCAACGCCAGACGCATTCCAAAATACACTGTTTTGTCGAACTAAATAGGCATATTCAGGCTGAATAACAATTTTAGATACGATGCGATCAGCGAACTCGCCAAGAGATACGTGCGTCACTTCACCCACTTCGATGTCTCGATAAAGGACGGGTGTACCTATAGCGATCGAGCCTCTAGATTCACTTTGGAGGGTAAATTGAACGCCTTGGGTCGCTTTCTTAGTCTTGTGCAGGATAAAGGTGCTCTTTGCCTTACCTTGCCCCGGTTGAACGCTGATCGATTGTGACAGCAAGTTTTGGATGTTTTTCACACCGCGTAAGCCGACTTCAGCTTTCGGTAGCCAGAAGTAGGAGCCTTCAGTAGCGATCGCGTCGGTATATTCTGGAAGAATACGCGCCTTCACCTCTACAGTGTGGTGTTTAAAGTTAGGTGCGACGAGTGTCACTTCACCGACTTTGATTCCGTTGTAATTGATCACTGTACCTTTAGATAAGGTATTTTCCCCTTCAAAATTTAACGTGATCACTTGGCCAAACTTACGAGCGGTTTTGAAATCATCATAAAGTAGCCATTTTCCGTTTTGTTTGTTGTCGACTCCAGGGAGTGAGTCAAACGCAATGCCACCTTGGATAAGCGATTTCAGAGGTGCGGCTTTGACGCTCACACCCGCTAAGCTAGCATCGATTTCAACACCAGAGCGGTTCCAAAATACGGTTTGGTTGGTCACCAGGTGTTTGTATTGATTCTCGATACTTGCCGTGATGATGACGCCACCGTCAACTAAGTAAAAATCAGCAACTGTGCCGACTTGTAAATTACGGTATAGAAGTGGGCTGCCTTTGCTAATCGGTGGTAGCTCGTTGGCAAATAACGTGAGCTGAGTAGAGCCTGACATGTTGTACTTGGCTAACTCAGCTAACGATTTACTTGGATAGAGCTTGTATGTCTCTAGCGGCGTCTCTTTTCCTTCACTGACGAAGCTAATTGAGCCAGTTAATAGTTGCTTTGCTGGCGGAACAGTGATGTTTAAACCGGACTCGGTGAGTTCCGCGCTTGCGCTACCAGTCACAAAGAATCGGTTTTGAGATTTGATTAGCGAAGAGTAGGTACTGTCGATAAGTATATCGAAGTGAACCTTATCTTTGGCTAGGCTGACTTTAGTGACAGAGCCAATGCTGATTCCGCGATAAAGGATGTTAGCACCTTTATCAAGGCCGTAAGAGTTCTCTGCGACGAGTTGTAGTGAAACCAAACGCGCTTGCTGACGATTGAAATCATCTTTTCGCACAGCACTGAAGGCACGGGAGCGGTCACCTTCACCAGGAACGATAGTTAAGAAATTGCCCTTAACGATGTTGGCGATATTCTCAACACCAGATAGTGATACCTTTGCTTCCTCAAGGATAAAGCGGCTTCCAGTTGTCAACATATCGCTGAATGCCGGTTGAATAGCGGCCGAGGCAACGATTTCTTCACGGCCTTCGCTTAATTGCAGGTCGGTGATTTGGCCAACTTCTATGCCCCTGTACATAATCGGTGCACCTGAAGCGCTGATATTGTTGCCATCGGGTAAGGCGATTTGAATCGCAATACCGCGACCGGCCGTCTTAATGTCTTTGTAAAGCTTAAATTGAGTATTATCAGCGACAGGTTCACCGCCATCCGGTGAATCAACCGCAATGGAGCCGCCAATAAGTGCGCTCAAGCTTTCTAAACGTACGTCTATACCTTCAAAGCCAATGTTTGCACCAATACCGCTTACATTCCAGAAACGACTGTCATCAGTGATGATGTGGCGATATTCGTCTTGGATTGAAGCTTGGATAATGACGTTTTTGGACTCGGAATCAAGTTGGTAACTGTAAACCTCACCAATAGGTATTTTGCGGTAAACGATTTTAGAGCCAACAGAGATACCGCCAAGATCGCGGGATTTGAGCGAAATATTGAGGCCAGCTTCAGCCAGTAGATCTGATGGCGCTCGTTCCAAAGCTGTAAATTCTGTCTCTGGTTCAGAAGGGTTGTTACCCGGTGAAATTGCGATGTAGTTACCAGATACAAGTGCGTCTAGGCCAGATACACCGGAAAGACTCGCGGTCGGTTTAACCATCCAAAAGCGTGTCTCTTTAGTTAAGAGCTTGGTTGCTTCTGGGTAAATATCCGCATCAACATAAATACTTTGAAGATCTTCTGCCAAGCTGATGTCTTTGACCATACCTACTTCGAGGCCTTGGTATCGGATGGTCGTTCGCCCGGCGATTAAGCCCTGAGCATCAGAGAAATTGATCTGCACTCGCTGCCCGGCATCTTGAACCGCTTTAAATACCAACCAACCTGCCAGCACCATCGTGATTATAGGTAACAGCCAGAGTGGCGATATCCCTTTATTATGCTTTATATGCGGTGAATACGAGTTTTGAGTGGGAGAAGAATTACTCATTTATAGACTCTTTCTGTTTAACTTCATCAGGGTAGTTATCCCAAATTAATCTTGGATCCATACTTTCTGCGGCTAGCATGGTTAAAACAACCACCAAGCCAAATGCCACGGCACCGTAGCCGGGCGTGAAATCGAGAATCTGACCACGATCGACTAAGGTCATCATGATCGAAATAACAAACAGGTCCATCATCGACCAACGTCCAATCCACTTAATCACAAAATATATAAACATTCTGTGTTTGTGATAGATCTTTCTTTTGAATTGTATTGCCAGTAACAAATATGAGAGGCCAATAATCTTGGCGACAGGCACAACAATACTGGCTACAAATATGATCACAGCAATGCCAGTCATACCGCTATTCACAAGTGATGCGACGCCAGAAAAAATAGTATCTTCTAAACGTTTACCATTAGTCAGCAGTATCGATATCGGAATCAGGTTGGCAGGGAAGATTGCGATACTCGCCGCAATTATATAGGCCCACGTTTTCTGAATTGAATAGGGCTTACGGTGGTGAATAGGGTTATGGCAACGTACACAGAACTCACCTTCAGGCTGCGAGAGATGACATTTGTGACAGTGTAGCGTTTTCTCTGGTAGGTGGTAGTTATCTTCTGGTTGGAATGCTTCCCAGTAGCGACGAACACTAACGCGAGTTATTAATAAAATTGTAGCGACTTGCAGCAGAATTAAACCGATGAGGCCTGGCCCCACATAGATATCAGAATAGTCTTGGAGCTTGAAGCAGGAAATAGCAATGCTGACAAGAAATACGTCGATCATCACCCAAGATTTTAAGTGCTGAATAATTGAAAGCGAATGTTTCAGCAACTTAAATGCGCGATACCTAAGTGCGATATGTGCGGTGACAACTGAGCTACAGACCAGTAACGGCGCAATAGAGCTACAAAATATAATTAAAATAGAGAGTAGAACAAACCCTTCATTAAACAGACTCATGACACCTGAAGGCAATGTTGCGGGGATCATCATCCCAAATAGTCGAATACTAATAAAATCAAAAAGGTGAGAAGGTATAAACAGAAGAAGACACGCTACGGCAATAGCAAGGTTTCCAGATAGAGAAGGGGTCCCTCCTCTATATAGATGCGTATTACAACGTGGACAGTGTGCGCTTTTACCTCTTTCAACCTCGACAAGATCGACAGGCAGCTCACAGCCGTGACATAACCTTACTGAGGTGAGTTTGCTAGAGTGCGCATGAAGCTTAGAAGAGGAGCTCATCGCTTCTCTCCTAATAGGTTTAGATTGTTTGGGCTAAGCGTGCGTTTGCACGTTCCCATATAAGGTTTGATATAAGCCTTGTTGTTCAACCAACTCTCCATGCGTACCCACTTGCGCGACTTGACCATCTTCAAGTACATAAATTAAGTCTGCTTGTTTAACGGCAGATAATCGATGCGCGACGATCATGGTTGTACGACCTTTTAAAAATTCAGTTAGTGCTTTGTGCAGCGCGGCTTCAGTCGCAGTATCAAGCGCTGATGTCGCTTCATCTAGAATGACAAATTTTGGGTTGCTCAAAACCATGCGAGCAATAGCCAAACGTTGTCTTTGTCCACCCGATAAACGGATACCGCTACGGCCGATTTGTGTTTCTAGCCCATCGCTCAACTGATTAATAACATCTTGCATTTGGGCTATCTCAAGAGCGCGCCAGAGCTGCAAGTCATCAAATTCTGAACCTAAGGTCAGATTATGCCTTAAAGTGTCATTAAAAAGTATAGGCTGTTGTAATACAACGGCTATTTGTCCTCTAATTATGTCAAAACTAATTTCGTCAGTGGTGTGACCATTAAATCTAATCGATCCCGAGTCTTGTTGATAGACGCCGATGAGCAGCTGAATGAGTGTCGATTTACCTCCGCCACTGGCACCAACTAGGGCGACTTTCTTGCCTGCGGGAATCGTCAAGCTTAGGTCAGATAAGACTTTTGCTTCTTCATTATATGAGAAGTTTACGTTTTGAATGTCAATGTCGACTTCACGATCATCAGTAAATGGGTTCACCTGACTCAAAGGTCGGTGTTCTTCTTCAAGATCTAATAGGGCATTGATACGTTTTAGCGCGGCTTTTGCGCTGTACCAAGAGAATTGAATACCTAATAGCTCTTGTACTGGCGAGAGCATAAACCATAGATAACCGAACACCGCGAATATTTGGCCGATGGTTAGGTCGCTAAACAGTACCATAAGCATGGCTACCGCTCTGAATAGCTCAAAGCCTAATAAAAACAGTAAGAAAGAGACGCGTCCAGCGGCCTCTGACTGCCAAGCATATTTGTCGGCATCATGACGTATTTGATCAGCTTGGCGTTTTAGCTCATTAAGGAACTCCCGCTCTCGGTTGGCAGCACGAAGTTGATAGATACCATCCAATGTCTCAACCAAGCGGTTTTGAAAGCGTTCGAACGACTGATTTTCTCTCTTTTTAAGGTGCTTAACTTTGCTACCTAATTTACGAGAGAAATAAATGACGATAGGGTTTACCAATAAAATAAACAGACCAAGGCGCCAGTCGAGCCACAAAAGAACGCCTGCGGTACCGATAACTGTGAGTAGACTGATGAGGAACTTACTTAAGGTTGAGCCAATGAACTGGTCTATGGTCTCTATATCGGTAATTAAGTGAGCATTAATACCACCGCTACCGCGCGTTTCATATTGACGAATACTGATGCGGCCAAGCTTGTCAATCATTTTGCTGCGCATCTGGTAGGTAATGGTTTTTGAAACTAAGGTGAACTGCCGGCTTTGTACAATACTTAATGCTTGGCTGGCGCTGCGCATGATGACGACAAGTAGTAGGGTAAGAAAAATGTAGCCTGTCGGTGTTTGCATTGAAGTAGGCAGAACCATATCCATCACGGCTAGTCCTGTTCCCGGTTGATCCAGAAGTACCTCATCAACCATTAAAGGCATAAGAAGAGGGATCGGCACGCTAATCAAAGTAGCTAGTAGAGCAATAATGTTGGCAAATAATAGCTTTGATTTGTGCTTTTTTACTTGTGTTATCAACCAAGAACGGCTAATAGTGTTGGGATTATCTATCATTATAATGAGAATGCTTACTATTTATGGTTTGCGGCGATTGTACGCAGATTCATGCTAGAAGTCTCTAATTTTCAAATGGAATAGTAGGACGTATAGACCTTATGAAAATAGAACATTTCCACCGCTTAACCAAGCAAGCGGTCGCACTTATTGAATCGGAAACGGATCTAATTGCTAACTTATCGAATATCAGCTCACTACTTAATATGGAGCTTGAAGAGTTAAACTGGGTTGGTTTCTACTTAATGAAGGGTGATGAGTTGGTCTTGGGACCATTCCAAGGAAAACCTGCTTGTGTGCGAATTCCAGTAGGGCGAGGCGTTTGTGGAACCGCAGTGGCTGAAAATTGTGTTCAGCGCGTTTATGATGTGCATGAGTTTGAAGGACACATCGCTTGTGATGCGGAAAGTAACTCTGAGATAGTGATTCCATTTTCAATCAATGGTCAAGTTGCTGGAGTCTTGGATATTGATAGCCCAAAAGTAGGGCGATTCAGCGAAACTGACGAGCAAGGACTGATTTTTTTGATGAACGAAGTAGAAAAGCTGCTTAATTCACACGCTATCAAGGCATAAATTGATTATTGAGTGTGGTTTTTCGCTTGCAGGTCACTATAATACCTCAAATATTTATACTTAATGCTCGCGGACATGCCGCAATAACCAGGAATCCACATGGAAAACACTGAAAAGTTAAAAAACAGCAAAGAAGTTATCGCATATATTGCTGAATGTTTCCCTAAGTGCTTTACTTTAGAAGGTGAAGCTAAGCCACTTAAAATTGGTATTTTTCAAGATCTTGCGGAGCGTCTAACTGATGACCCGAAAGTAAGCAAAACTCAACTTCGTGCAGCGTTAAGACAGTACACTTCATCATGGCGTTACCTTCACGGTGTTAAGCCTGGTGCAGTACGAGTAGATTTAGACGGCAACCCAGCAGGTGAGCTTGATGAAGAACACGTAGAACACGCAAAAACTGCACTAGCTGAAAGCAAAGCTAAAGTGCAAGCTCGTCGTAAAGAACAAGCACAGAAAGCTCGCGAAGAAGGTAAAGCGAAAGCGAAACCAGCGGCGAAGAAGCCTCAAGCTCGTCGTCCGCAACAGAACAAAGTACAAAAGGCCAGCAAGCCAGTAGAGACGCGCGCTCTGACTGCTGACGAAGTAAAAGTCGGTAATCAAGTAAACGTAAATATGGGCAAAGGAAATATGGCTGCGACTATCGTTGAAATCAATAAGGAAGATGTGCGTGTTCAGCTGACTAACGGCCTACAAATGGTTGTAAAAGCGGAGCATTTACGCGCATAAAGGAGACACTCCTACGCATGAAATGCCGTTCAAAATTGTCGCTGATTGCTGCTAGCCTATGGCTAGCAGCTTCTTCAGCCCATGCTCTAGAAGCAAATATTACTCTTGAGGACTTACCCGTCCTTGCTCCTGAAGTTCAGCATGAGACAGCAAGCAAACGTGTCACGTCTCGCTTAACTCGCTCTCACTACAAGCACTTCTCGTTAAACGATCAGTTTTCTCAGGCTATTTTTGAACGCTATATCGAAATGCTTGATTTCAATCGCAATATTTTTACTCAAGCAGATATCGACTCATTTAATGCTTGGTCAACGCAACTTGATGATCAATTGAAGTCTGGTGATAACCAAATCGCTTTTGATGTTTACAATCTTTCGATTAAGCGTCGTTATGAGCGTTTCCAGTATGCGCTAAGCTTGCTCGATAAAGAGATGACTTTTGATAATGATGAAACTATTGAATTAGATCGAAGTGAAGCGGCTTGGCCACAAACTACAGCTGATCTTGATGAGTTATGGCGCAAACGTGTGAAGTACGATGCGCTTAACTTAAAGCTAACGGGCAAAAATTGGGATGAGATCAAAGAGGTTTTAGGCAAGCGTTACAACAATGCCCTTAAGCGTCTGAGCCAAACTCACAATGAAGATGCTTTCCAGCTGTACATGAATGCGTTTGCGCGCGAAGTTGATCCTCACACTAGCTACCTTTCTCCTCGTAGTGCAGACCAATTCCAAACAGAGATGAATCTATCTCTCGAAGGTATTGGTGCGGTTCTACAAATGACTGATGACTACACGGTGATTCGCTCCCTTGTTGCTGGTGGACCTGCATCCAATAGTAAACAGTTAGCGGAAGGCGACCGTATCATTGGTGTCGGTCAAGATGGAGAAAAGATTGTTGATGTAATTGGTTGGCGTTTAGATGATGTTGTTCAATTGATCAAGGGACCGAAAGGAACCAAAGTTAACCTGCAAATCTTGCCTGAAGGTAAGGATGTTAAAGCGGAAGTCATTACCATCGTTCGAGATAAAATTCGTTTAGAAGATCGAGCGGTTAAATCTGAAGTCATTGAAAAAGATGGCAAAAAGATAGGTGTACTAGAAGTGCCAAGCTTCTACGTAGGCTTAGCGAAAGATACAGATAAACTGATCAGCGAACTGAAAGAGAAGGGCGTTGATGGCATCATCGTTGATTTACGTAACAACGGTGGTGGTGCGTTAACCGAAGCTACGGCATTGTCTGGTTTATTCATTACAAGTGGGCCAGTAGTGCAAGTGCGTGATAGTTACGGTCGCGTCAATGTCAACAGTGATACCGATGGGCAGATTAGCTACAAAGGACCTTTAACGGTTTTGATTAATCGATACAGTGCATCTGCATCAGAGATCTTTGCCGCAGCCATGCAAGATTATGGCAGGGCGATTGTCCTTGGTGAAAACTCGTTTGGTAAAGGTACTGTTCAACAGCATCGCTCATTGAATCATATCTATGACCTTTTCGATAAAGAACTTGGTTACGTTCAATACACGATTCAAAAATTCTACCGTATCAATGGCGGTAGTACGCAAAATAAAGGTGTTGTTCCAGATATTGCCTTCCCAACAGCGGTCGACCCTAGTGAAACGGGGGAAAGCGTCGAGGATAATGCGCTACCTTGGGATAGTATAGATAAAGCCAAATATCAGGTGTTACAGCGTAATGAAGGTTTAATTGGCAAGCTGACGGCTAAACACCAAGTTCGTATCGCGAAAGATCTTGAGTTCCGTTTCATAGCAGAAGATATTGAAAAATACAAAGCTGAAAAAGATGATAATACTTTGTCATTAAATGAGAAAACTCGTAAGGCTGAAAGTGATAAAGCGGATAAGAAACGTCTAGATAGAATCAATCAGCGACAAAAAGCGCTTGGTGAAGAAGCCTTTAGCACGTTGGATGATGTGCCTAAGGATTACGAGGCACCAGATGCTTATTTAGATGAATCAGTGGCCATCATGGTCGACATGATTAAATCTTAATTAAATTAGTAAGATAGAAAGCGAGCTACTTAAGCTCGCTTTTTTTATGTTTATATTTTATGTGATTTAGATCGAATTTTTTCGATAATTACTCAGCCTGTGCCTAAGCTTAAAGAAAAGAGTGAGGGGCGAGCGATGAGATTAATTGGATTGATATTACTGATTATGTGCTTTTCAGTATTTGGTAATGAAACTCGTGATAACAGCGATTTAACACAGTTTGATCAACCATTTTTGTTAGGTGATTGGTACCTCGTAAATCCTAACCCCGAAAAGTCCCAAGAAAACTTCTTGGCGATCAAGCTCACTTTGGATTCCAACTATAGTTTTAAAATAGACATTCAGAAAAGGGATTATTCTGTAGACCATTGGGAAGGGTTCTATTCCGCGAGCGATGACACTCTGATTCTTGGCTTAAATACTCCAGAACCACAAATTTATGAGTATTCAGGTAGCCATAACTTACTGAATCTCAATGGAGTCGTATTTACTAAAGCACTCTCGAACTCATTAGCAGGTATGTGGTCAAGCGCCAGAATCGGTGGCGATGATCTATCGGCAAATGATGTCCATCAGCTAGATTTAATTCTACAACCAGATTTCGAATTTATGTTTCGTGTGAGTAATGACGAAGGGGAAGAAGCTATTCACCGCGGTGTTTATTATACTGAAGGTGAGCACTTAGTTTTGCTATATGAAAATGGCGAGCATGAGACCAAATACACGCTAGATAGCGATACATTAACCTTAGAAATGGAACAAGGTGCCATGTATGCGGTATTGAACAGAATTCGCTAATCACTACTTGGCGAATAATGTGAGGTTTGATGACAATATAGACAAATAGTTTGAGTCTTACGTTAACAATAGACAAAAAACGAGGTATTTCTGTAGAGAGCCTCGTTTTTTTCTATTTAGAGTTGTAAGCTAACACGCAACAAATAAAGGCAGTCATTATCTGCTATTCATCATACACAATTTATTATCATCAAGATTCCTTGGTGAGCACTTCAATGAAATTAGTCAGAAGGATTTAGACATGGCTCAGACTCCTCAAGCCAAATATCGCAAAGATTACCAGTCTCCGTCTCATACAATCACTGATATCGATCTTACTTTTGATCTCTATGATAACGAGACGACCGTAATCGCTACGTCAAAAGTAAAACAGCTCAAAGAGAGCACGACACTTCGTCTAGAAGGTGAAGACCTTAAGCTTAAGAGCATTCATGTTAATGGAGAAGTTTGGACTGCGTACGAAGAGTTGGAAGGTGCATTAGAAATTCACCAATTACCTGCAGAATGCGAATTGACCATAGAGACACTCATTGACCCTGAAGCAAATACGGCGCTTGAAGGTTTATATAAGTCGGGTGGCGCTTTCTGTACTCAATGTGAAGCTGAAGGCTTCCGTCGCATCACCTATTACATGGATCGCCCAGATGTACTGGCGAAATACACGACCAAAGTTATCGCAGATAAAGGTCAATACCCATTCCTATTAAGTAACGGTAACCGTATTGATCAAGGTGATTTAGACGGTGGTCGCCACTGGGTTCAATGGCAAGACCCACACCCGAAGCCAGCGTACTTGTTTGCGCTAGTGGCCGGTGACTTTGATGTACTGCGCGATAAGTTTGTGACTCAGTCGGGTCGCAATGTTGAGCTTGAAATCTTTGTTGATAAAGGCAACTTGGATCGCGCGCCACATGCAATGACATCGCTGATTAACTCAATGAAGTGGGATGAAGAGCGTTTCGGCCTAGAGTACGATCTTGATATCTACATGATTGTAGCCGTAGATTTCTTCAATATGGGCGCAATGGAGAATAAAGGTTTAAACATCTTTAACTCTAAGTTTGTATTGGCCAACGAGAAAACGGCAACAGACACGGATTATCTAGGTATTGAGGCGGTAATTGGTCACGAATATTTCCACAACTGGACTGGCAACCGAGTAACGTGCCGCGACTGGTTCCAACTGAGTTTGAAAGAAGGTTTAACGGTATTCCGCGATCAAGAGTTTTCGTCGGATTTAGGTTCACGAGCGGTTAATCGCATTAATAATGTGCGCATCATCCGTGGTCCTCAATTTGCGGAAGATGCTAGCCCAATGTCTCACCCAATTCGACCTGACAAAGTGATCGAAATGAACAACTTCTACACACTTACCGTTTACGAGAAAGGCAGTGAAGTTATTCGTATGATGCATACACTACTGGGTGAAGAGGGTTTCCAAGCGGGTATGAAGCTTTACTTTGAGCGTCACGATGGTACGGCGGCAACCTGTGAAGATTTTGTCGCGGCAATGGAAGACGCGACGGGCGTTGATCTTAAACAGTTCCGTCTATGGTATAGCCAATCGGGTACACCGACAGTCAAAGTAACAAGTGACTATAATGCTGCTGAGCAAACCTACTCATTAACGGTAGAGCAGTTAACAGAGCCAACTCAAGATCAGGCTGATAAGCAAGCGTTACACATCCCGTTTGATATAGAACTATATACTCAAAATGGCAGTGTGATTGAGTTACGTTGTAATAATGAGCCGGTACATAATGTACTGAACGTTACTCAAGCTAAGCAAACTTTCGTTTTTGAAAACGTCGCAGAGAAACCAGTACCGTCATTACTGCGCGAGTTTTCTGCGCCAGTGAAGCTTGAATACGATTATAGCGATGAAGAGCTAATTTTCTTAATGGTTCACGCCCGCAACGAATTTGCTCGTTGGGACGCGGGTCAAATGCTTCTAGCTAAGTACATTCGAGCGAATGTTACTAAGGTACAAGCAGGACAAGAAGTTGAGCTATCTGATGCGGTTGTAGATGCATTCCGTGGTGTTCTACTGTCAAAAGAACTAGAGCCAGCATTTATTGCGGAAGTGCTTTCTTTACCAAGCTTTAATGAGGTGTCTGGTTGGTACAAGCAAGTCGATGTTGATTCGGTTGCTAAAGTGCTAAAAGCTTTGAAAGTGCTCCTTGCTACACAACTGAGTGACGAGTTAAGTGCGATTTACCATAGCTCTAAGCAGGCGGTGTACTCGATCGACCATGCGGCGATCGGTCAACGTGCGCTACGTAATACAGCACTTAGTTTCTTAGCTTACACCGAGCAAGGCAATGAGCTAGCACAGATGCAATACGCAGACGCAAACAACATGACAGATACAATCGCAGCAATGAGTGCCGCGAACAGTGCGCAATTAGAGTGCCGTGAATCGTTAATGCAAGATTACAGTGACAAGTGGAAACACGATGGTTTGGTGATGGATAAGTGGTTTGCGTTGCAAGGTACTAACCCTGCTGAGAATGTACTTGATGTGATAAAACAGACGATGGGCCATGAAGCCTTTAGCTTGAAAAACCCGAACCGAACGCGCAGCTTAGTTGGTTCGTTCTTAAACATGAACCCAGTACGTTTCCATGCCAAGAGTGGTGAAGGTTATAAGTTCGCTGGAGAAATCCTACGTGAACTAAACAGCAGTAACCCTCAAGTTGCGTCTCGTTTGATTGATCCTTTGTTAAAATTCCGCAAGTATGATGAACACCGCCAAGCTTTGATTAAAACAGAGCTAGAAGCATTGAAATCTATGGATAACCTCGCCAAAGATCTGTTCGAAAAAGTGACTAAGGCGCTTGAGTCTTAACCACATAGATAAAACAGTAGCACTTTTGAGTGCTACTGTTTGTTTGTACAGTGTTTTGTAGCACTGATAAAAACGTTACTTTTTAACCAATTTATGAACCACTATTACTTCACCTTAAACATCTCATATCAAACTTTCTTAGCTCACTATAATGGTGCTGCTAGTAACGTGTTAGTCGTTACGGACAAGGGCTTGCGCTTACAATTACCTGCATCTCGTTTCCGGCCATTTCTTAGTCAAATAGGGCTGAAAGGGCGGTTTAGATTAACAACTGACCAAAATAACAAGTTTATGAAGTTAGAACTTCTGTGAGCAACTGATTTTATAGAAGTTTAAATAGAACCTCAGTCACATTCTCGAACATTTCACCTCCTACTACCTCCAAAACAATTAACCATTTATCAATAAAGCTTTTACAATAAAGCGGCATTACCCGTGTTAAGCACTATGCTTACAAAAACCCTCAAAAATACATACAATTCTAATTGTGGAGTGTGATTATGACCGCGCGTGAAACATTGATGCCGGTTCTGCTTGAAAAAGTATATAAACTTATTCAAGACAAACTCGAGCTTGCTCATCAACCTTTAGTCACCCAACTTGCTCAACACCTGTTTAGCAACATCTCTCAAGACGATCTAGTCGAACGCAACGAATCTGATTTATATGGCGCTGTTGTCTCACTTTGGCATCATATTAACGAGAAAAAAGCCGACGATATTTCTGTTCGAGTTTTTAATCCAACCGTTAGCCGTCAAGGATGGCAGTCAACACACACGATCGTAGAAATCGTGGTGCCTGATGGTCCGTTTTTGGTTGACTCGGTTAAGATGGCACTTAGCCGTTTGGATCTTTCATCACACTTAATGCTACATGGACCTACACAGGTAGCGCGTACTGGTAAAGGTGAAATTACTGCTATTAATGAAGGTGAGGGCGTTCTTCAATCTCTATTCCACATTGAGGTTGACCGTCTAAGTCAAAAAGAAGAAATGGCTTCTTTGAAAGCAGAACTTCTAAGCATTTTGAACGACACGGGATTAGTTGTTCAAGACTGGTTACTGATGGTTGAAAAACTAGAGCAGGTAACGGCTCAGGTCGAGTCTCAGCAAGGAAAGGTAGAGATCCAACGCGATCGTTATGATGAGTCACTTCAATTCCTTCGCTGGTTAGGTAACCACAACTTCACATTCATGGGTTACAAGGAATACGATCTTGTTTCTGTTGATGGTGATACAGAGTTACGCCCAACAGAAGACAAAGGTTTAGGTCTGTTCGCGAATAGTGAACGTGTCCGAACCGTGAAACTTTCAGATTTTCCAGATTCAGCACGATTAGAAGTTAAAAAACCATTTCTTCTGATTGTCACCAAGGGTAACCGCGCATCTCGTATTCACCGCCCGGCGTACACTGACTATATCGGCATTAAGAAATTCGATAAGAATGGCAAGGTAATCGGTGAGCACCGATTCACTGGCTTATACACGTCAGCGGTCTACAACCAAAGCGTAGCGGGTATCCCACTTATCAGAGAGAAAGTTGAGCGTATTCTTGAAGCAAGTGGTTACCGCGAAGGTTCATACTCTTATAAGGCACTGCATAATATTCTAGAAAACTACCCACGCGACGAACTACTTCAAGCCAAAGAAGAAGAGTTATTAGAAGTCGGTATGGGTGTTGTTCAGATGCAAGACCGTGACATGCTTCGCCTGTTTGTACGTAAAGACCCATTTGGTCGTTTCTTCAGTTGTATGGTGTATGTGACTAAAGATCGTTACAACACAGAGTTGCGTCGTCAAACTCAACGCATTCTTCAACAATACTTTGGCTGTGAGCAGGAAGTTGAATTTACCACTTACTTTTCGGAAAGCCCACTAGCGCGTACTCATTACATCGTTCGTGTTGATAACAACAACATGGATGTCAACGTTAAAACGATTGAGCAAAACTTAATGGAAGCATCTTCTACATGGGATGATCGTTTATCTGAAGCGATCGTGGCAAACTTTGGTGAGAGTAAAGGTCTTCCTTTATCAAAAGACTACCTACGCGCATTCCCACGTTCATACAAAGAAGATGTAATGCCAGGTTCTGCCGTGGCAGATATTGAACGCCTTGAAAGTTTAAGTGATGACAACAAGCTTGGCATGCTGTTCTACCGCCCACAAGAACTGGGTTCTGAATCTAAAGCAGTAAAACTTAAGCTTTACCACCGCGATGAGCCAATTCACTTATCTGACGTAATGCCAATGCTAGAAAACCTTGGTCTACGTGTTATTGGTGAGTCACCTTATGAAGTGCGCAAGTCAAATGGCCAGGTCTACTGGATTCTAGATTTCTCAATGCTGCATAAGAGCGATAAAACGGTCGATCTTCGTGAAGCGAGAGATCGTTTCCAACAAGCGTTTGCTGCTATCTGGGCAGGTGAACTTGAAAGCGATGGCTTTAACCGCTTAGTTCTTGGCGCATCACTTACTGGACGTGAAATTTCAATACTGCGTGCTTACGCGCGTTACATGCGTCAAGTTGGCTTTCCATTCAGCCAACATTACATTGAAGAGACGCTAAGCCATTACCCAGAGCTTGCTAAAGGTTTGGTAGAGCTATTTACTAAACGTTTTGAGCCGAAATTTAAAGGTAGTCAGAAAGGTCAAAATGATCTGATAGCGAAAATTACCGAGCAACTCGATCATGTAGAAAGTCTCGATGATGATCGTATCATCCGCCGTTACATGGAGATGATCACCGCAACGCTTCGTACTAACTACTACCAGTTGGATGACAACAAGCAAGCAAAACCTTGGCTATCGCTGAAAATGAAGCCAAGTGATATTCCTGAAATCCCTCAGCCAGTGCCGGCATTCGAAATTTTCGTTTACGCACCGGACATAGAGGGTGTTCACCTGCGTGGTGGTAAAGTTGCACGTGGTGGCTTGCGTTGGTCAGATCGTCAAGAAGATTTCCGTACAGAGATCCTTGGTCTGGTGAAAGCACAGCAAGTTAAGAACACTGTAATTGTACCGGTGGGTGCGAAAGGTGGCTTTGTTTGTAAACGTCAACCGACGTTGAGTGGCCGTGATGAAATCTTTGCTGAAGGTCAACGCTGCTACAAACGTTTCATTCGTGCGCTTCTAGATGTATCAGATAACATTATTGATGGTGAAGTTGCGCATCCTAAGAGTGTGGTTCGCCATGATGAAGATGATCCATATTTGGTTGTAGCAGCAGACAAAGGTACAGCGACATTCTCTGACCTTGCTAACTCAGTGTCTGAAGAATATAACTTCTGGCTGGGTGATGCGTTTGCATCAGGTGGTTCGAATGGTTACGACCACAAAGCGATGGGGATCACTGCTAAAGGTGGTTGGGAGTCTGTTAAACGTCACTTCCGTGAAATGGGAATCAACTGTCAAACAACCGACTTCACCGCGATTGGTGTGGGTGATATGGCAGGGGACGTGTTTGGTAACGGTATGCTGCTATCTAAGCATATTCGTCTACAAGCTGCGTTCAACCATATGCACATCTTTATTGACCCGAATCCAGAATCGGCAAGTAGTTGGGAAGAACGTAATCGTCTATTTAACTTACCGCGCTCAAGCTGGGAAGATTACAATACTGACCTAATCTCGCAAGGTGGTGGTATCTTCTCACGCCGTGCGAAGTCTATTTCACTTACACCAGAAATTCAGAAGATGCTGGGTACTAAAAAGGCATCAATGGCACCGAATGATCTGATTAAAATGATCTTATCTATGGAAGTCGATCTTCTATGGAATGGTGGTATCGGTACCTATGTGAAAGCATCTACAGAGACTCATACTGATGTTGGTGACCGTGCCAATGATGTGCTTCGTATTGATGGCTGTGACCTAAAAGCCAAAGTGGTTGGTGAAGGTGGCAACTTAGGTATGACACAGCTTGGTCGTATCGAGTACGCGCTTGCTGGTGGCCGTGTTAATACTGACTTCGTTGATAACGTTGGTGGTGTAGATTGTTCAGATAACGAAGTGAACATTAAGATCTTCCTTAATGGCTTAGTGACTAACGGCGATCTTACGGTTAAGCAACGTAATAAGATCCTTGAGTCAATGGAAGATGAAGTTGGTGAAATCGTTCTTGATGATGCGTATTGCCAATCTGAGTCTATTTCAGTAACTGAACGTCAGGGTATCTCTCTAGTTAAAGAGCAAATTCGCTTTATCCACACGATGGAAAAAGCAGGCCATTTGGATCGTGCACTAGAGTACATCCCAGATGATGAAACGCTTCTAGAGCGTGAAAAGCAGGGCATGGCGTTATCTCGTCCTGAACTTTCAGTCCTTGTGGCTTACGGCAAAATGGTTCTTAAGGAAGAACTAGTTCACGAAGATATCGCTAAAGACGCATTTCATGCTCAGCAATTAGTGAACTACTTCCCAACTGAGTTACGCCGTAACTACTCTGACCAAATGGACAACCATCCACTGCGTGCTGAGATTATAGCGACGGCGCTTGCTAACCAAATGGTTAATGAAATGGGGTGTAACTTCGTTACTCGCCTGCAAGAAGAAACAGGCGCTAACGTTGTTGATATCGCCAATGCATATGCGGCGACACGCGAAATCTTTGGCCTAGGCAAAGTGCTTGATGAAATTCGAGCGCAAGATAACGAAGCTTCGACCGATGCTCAGTACGATATGATTTTCTATGTCCGTCGAACGCTACGTCGTTTGTCTCGTTGGTTATTGCGTAATCGCACTGGTCGCCAGTCAGTGAATGAACTGATTGATCTGTATCAAGGTGATGTTGATACCATCAAAACACACCTTGATGATATGCTTGTTCCTTCTGAAGTTGAAGAGCATAAGGAAATGGCGCAGGCGTGGATTGAGCAGGGCATTAATGGTGAAGTGGCTAATTATGTTGCTCGTTTGTCTAGCTTGTACTCAGTACTGGATATTTCCACAGTGTCTCGTGAAAAAGGTAAAACTGTTGAACAAACAGCCAAACTTTACTACAACCTAGGTGACCGACTATCACTTCACTGGTTCTTGAAGCAAATCAATGGCCAAGCAGTCGATAACAACTGGCAAGCACTGGCGAGAGCGGCATTCCGTGAAGATCTTGATTGGCAACAACGCCAATTAACAGGTCAGGTACTGAGTTGCGGCTGTTCACCAGAAGAGCTTGATGTCATGAAAGCATTAGATGATTGGATTGAGACCAACGAAGTATCTCTACATCGTTGGGAAAATATCCTTAATGAATTCAAAGTCGGCTCTGTTCATGAATTTGCAAAATTCTCGGTTGCTTTACGTGAACTGATGCTTCTAAACCTTAATTGTTCAGCGAATGAGTAAACGATTGCGATAATTCATTGAATAATTCGGCAAAACAGTAAATAATACAGCCCCGTTTACACGGGGCTTTTTTCTATCGGAGGCACAATGCTTTACCGTCTAGCCAGAACTGGCTTTTTCCAACTTGATGCCGAAAAGGCACATGATCTTGCAATTCAAAACTTCAAACGTTTGACCGGCACGCCACTTGATCTTTTTTATCGTCAACAGCTTCCTCATCGCCCAGTAGAATGCATGGGGCTGACATTCCGTAACCCTGTTGGTCTGGCTGCTGGCCTAGATAAAAATGGTGAATGTATCGAAGCATTCGACGCGATGGGTTTTGGCTTTGTTGAGGTAGGTACAGTGACACCTCGTCCTCAATCGGGCAATGACAAACCACGCCTTTTCCGTTTGGTTGAAGCAGAAGGTATCATTAACCGCATGGGCTTTAATAACCTAGGCGTTGACAACCTGATTGATAATGTTAAGAAAGCAAAGTTCGACTGTGTTCTTGGCATTAACATTGGTAAGAACAAAGATACTCCGATCGAGAAGGGCGCGGAAGATTACCTGATCTGTATGGAGAAGGTTTACGAGCATGCTGGTTATATCGCGGTAAATATCTCTTCTCCAAACACGCCAGGACTTCGTTCACTACAATACGGCGAAGCTTTAGATGATCTCCTTGCTGAACTGAAAGCTAAGCAATCAGAACTTGCTGAGAAATTTGGCAAATACGTACCTCTAGCATTAAAGATCGCGCCGGATCTAAGTGATGATGAAATCTCTCAGATTTGTGAGTCTCTGATCAAAAATAAAATCGATGCTGTTATCGCAACAAACACTACGTTGGATCGTAGCATTGTTGAAGGCATGAAGCATGGAAATGAAGCTGGTGGCTTGAGTGGTCGCCCAGTTCAATCACGTAGTACCGAAGTTGTTCGTCGTTTACACGAAGAGTTAAATGACCAAATCCCAGTTATTGGGGTAGGTGGTATTGACTCTTATGTTGCTGCTAAAGAGAAAATGATGGCTGGTGCGCAACTGGTTCAAGTTTACTCAGGCTTTATTTACCACGGTCCAGCGTTAGTAAGAGATATCGTTAAGAATTTATAGCCTGTATTGTTATATCATCAAAATGATGGTGACAATGTCACTTTGGGTTAGTGACAAAAAAGCTGACGTGAAACGAGAGGAAATGCATAGTCATTTCCTCTTTTTTTTTGCGAGAGAGCGAATAGAATTTCAATATTATTTGGAAGGTAATTAAGCGTTTTACCTAATAATGTAAAAACTAACCAGAGATGGAACGATGCTTAAACCTAGTGACAAATGGACTTGGTATTACGAAGACTCAGAAGGGTACTTAATGCTCGATCTGGGAAACGAAATGCTATTTAAAACCAATCTTCCTCGTAAACTGATTGTCGATTGTGCAATTGGTATTAACGAATTCTCTGTGGATGATGCGTCTGCTTATCAAGGTTACAAGGAGCAAATTGCTCATCTTGATTTAAGCGAACCAAGACAAGCGGAACTCGCTTTGTATTGCGTAGCTGCAAAGCGTTTCCACAAACCAGTCCAACCTAAAAGTTGGTTCTTTGATTCAGTGGCCGATGGTTCAATTAGCCCTGAAGAGGGGGATTTGATTCGTTTGTCCAATAGCCATAATGAAGGCTATTTCATTGTTTTAGAAGTAGGAGAGAGCGCAAGCTTATGTGCCTCGGTCTGCTTAGAAGAATTCGCATTAAGTGGTTCTAAAAGTCTTAAATTTGGTGAAGCAATTAAAGTCATGCATGACCGTATGGCAATTGTGAATCACTTTTTCACCGTTCAGCCCATCAGAATGGTGAGCTAACACTAGTTATCGTTCCTTTTGTTTCATTTCCCGCCAGCTACTTAGCTGGCTTTTTTTTGCCCAAATTTCCGTTAATACAATAAGTTAAGTTGTTACTCGACAGGTCATAATTGTGAGGCTGGTTCGATTTTTAACCAATCAACACTCAAATAATCCTCGCGCATTTACGTTTCTTTTTCTTTAAAGCGGCAAGAAGTTCCCCATTTAGGGTGTTTCTGAAAGTAAATTACACATAAATAAGTGTCTGGTATATACCAAAATTGAAGCGAATAAGTATTCACTTCGCCTTTGGAGCCGATTATCTGGTCAAAAATGTAAACTTTAGGAAGCGAAAACTGGAATTGGATTACTCAAGTTGAAAATGGCTAATGAGTATTCAATTAAAGATTAAACGTGAGGAAAGTCGCTATTCGGCTAACGATATATGTTGATGTCAGGTATAATGGGGGGTCATTTTCTAGAGAATAAAAAGATCACTATGCATCAATATCTTGCGGTTACTTCCAATGGCCTCGAAAACCTTCTGGTTGAGGAGCTTACAAAGCTTGGCATTTCGAATGCTAAACCTGTGCAAGCGGGCGTTCGCTTTAAAGCTTCTAATGAACAGATTTATCGTTGTTGTTTGTGGAGCCGTCTGGCATCGCGTTTTGTTCGTGTGTTATCAGAGTTCACTTGTAACGACGACATGGACTTATACTTAGCGACTTCTTCAGTAAATTGGGTCAACCAATTCCATAGCTCTAAAAAGTTTGTTGTTGATTTCAATGGTACTAACCGTGAAATTAGAAACAGCCAATATGGTGCAATGAAGGTTAAAGATGCAATAGTGGATTGCTTTGAGAAGAAAAGCTTACCAAGACCGTCGATCAGTAAAGATCATGCAGATCTTCGTATTCACGTTCGTCTGCACCGTGATAAAGCTATTCTAGGTGTTGATATGGTCGGTGGTGGTCTCCATCAACGTGGTTATCGTCCGGCTTCGGGCAAAGCTCCTTTACGTGAGACATTAGCTGCAGCGATTATCTTGCGTAGTGGTTGGACTGCCGACAAGCCACTATTGGACCCTATGTGTGGTTCAGGTACTTTACTCATCGAAGCTGCAATGATGGCGGCTAACATGGCTCCAGGTGTTAAGCGCGAAAAGTGGGGGTTTGAATCACTAGAAGATTTCGAACCTGACCTCTGGGCTGAGGTCAAATCTGAGGCGTCAGTACAAGCTCGACGTGGCGTCAATAAAATTGACACTAAATTCTACGGGTTTGACAATGATGCTCGCGTAATCCAAACCGCTCGTGATAATGCTCGACGCGCTGGTGTTGATTCACTGATCGAATTTAAAGAAGGTGATGCGGCTCAGGTATTGCGCCCAGAAGGCTTCGAAGAGGGTGTTATTGTATCTAACCCGCCATATGGTGAGCGCCTAGGTACGCATCCAGGCTTAATCGCTTTATACACAGCATTCGGTGCGCAGCTAAAGGCTCAGTTTGGTGGTTGCCAAGCTTCAATTTTCTCTAGCTCTGATGAGCTATTAAGCTGTCTACGTATGCGTGCAGATAAGCAATTCAAGCTCAATAACGGTGCACTGCCTTGTCAACAAAAGAATTATTCAATCAGTGCACGCCAGTCGGATAATAAAGGTGACAATGTCACGGAACAAGTCATAGCGCCTGACTTTTCAAACCGTCTCAAGAAAAATATTGGCAAAATCGGTAAGTGGGCGCGTAAAGAGCAGCTAGATTGTTACCGTATTTATGATGCCGATTTGCCGGATTACAATGTCGCGATTGACGTATATCTGGATCAATTAGTGATTCAAGAGTACGCAGCGCCGAAGAACATCCCTGAAGAGACTGCGAAACGTCGTTTAACCGACATTATCCGCGCAGCGATACAAGTGACAGGTACAGAAGCGAACAAAGTCGTTCTTAAGGTGAGAGAGAAACAGAAAGGCCGCTCTCAATACCAAAAGCTATCTCAGGAGTCTGAAAAGCTAGAGGTGAACGAATACGGCGTTAAGCTCATCGTTAATTTGCATGACTACCTAGATACTGGCTTGTTCTTAGATCATAAGATCACTCGACGTAAATTGGGTGAAATGGCTGCAGGCAAAGATTTCTTAAACCTATTCGCTTACACGGGCTCTGCGACCGTTCATGCAGCGTGTGGTGGTGCAAAATCAACGACAACAGTGGATATGTCTAACACTTACCTAGAGTGGGCAAAAGACAACATGAAGCTTAATGGCCAAGTGGGTCGCCAGCATCGTTTTGAGCAAGCTGACTGCTTACAGTGGTTAGAGAAAGCGACAGGCCAGTTTGATTTGATTTTCATCGATCCGCCAACATTCTCTAACTCAAAACGTATGGAGCAGAGCTTCGATATTCAACGTGATCATATCCAGTTGATGAAAAACTTAAAACGCCTTCTTCGTTCTGAAGGCACTATCGTGTTCTCAAATAACAAGCGCCATTTCAAAATGGATTTAGAGTCTCTGCAAGAGTTAGGACTGGAAGCTAAGAACATCTCTAATCAAACGCTTCCATTAGACTTTTCACGCAACAAACATATTCACAACTGTTGGGTACTAACACACAAGGACTAGTTAAGTATCGTGATCACTTTGTACAGTACAGAAGGGTGCCATCTTTGTGAGATGGCATTTCAGTTAACTCAACAACTCAAAATTTCAGATCAAGTCGAAATTGTAGATATTGCATTTGATGATGAGCTTTTTTCTCGTTACGGGGTCACGATTCCTGTGCTCAATTATAAAGAAAATGAGCTCAATTGGCCTTTTGATTTGGAACAACTACAAGTTTGGTTAGATAACAATGGCATTGCTAACAATTAATAACGGATTACTGGCTTACGGTGATCACCCTTTACTTGACCATTCGGACTTCGCACTTCAAGAAAACGAGCGTGTTTGTTTAGTTGGTCGAAACGGCGCTGGTAAATCTACCTTGATGAAGGTGTTAGCCGGCGAGGTCATTCTAGATGACGGTAAACTTACCGTTACTCAAGATGTTGTGGTTTCAAGACTTGAGCAAGATCCACCTCGTAACCAAGAAGGAACAGTTTTTGAGTACGTTGCTGGTGGGTTGGCTGAAATTGGTGAAAAGCTTAAGATCTATCAAGATCAGCTTGATCTGATAGCGGTAGATGCCTCTGAACAAAACATTAATAAGTTAGCGCGCATCCAAGAAGAGCTAGAAATTAATGGTGCTTGGCGTTTTGAAGACCGTATTGAAAACGTTCTTGCGGCTTTGAAGCTAGATGGCCATACAAAACTGACCGATTTATCTGGTGGCTGGCAGCGTAAAGCAGCACTAGCTCGTGCTTTAGTTCGCGATCCAGACGTATTACTACTGGATGAGCCAACCAACCACCTTGATGTCACAACGATTGAATGGCTAGAGAACTTCCTTAAAGATTTTCGTGGTTCAATTATTTTCATTTCACACGATCGCGCGTTCATTAAATCGATGGCGACTCGAATTGTTGATCTAGACCGTGGCAAGCTTTCTTCATTCCCTGGTGACTATGATAATTACCTTGTTGAAAAAGAAGAGGCGTTGCGCGTTGAGGAAATGCAAAACGCTGAATTCGATAAAAAACTCGCTCAAGAAGAAGTTTGGATTCGTCAAGGTATTAAAGCGCGTCGTACTCGTAACGAGGGGCGTGTGAGAGCACTTAAAAAGCTTCGTGAAGAACGTAGCGACCGCCGCGAAGTTCAGGGTAAAGCGAACATTCAAATTGATGACGCGGCACGTTCTGGCAAGATCGTATTTGAAGCTAAGAACATCAATTATAGTATTGATGGCAAGTCGATTGTTAAGGACTTCTCCTTCAATATTATGCGCGGCGACCGTATTGCGCTTATTGGGCCTAATGGCTGTGGTAAGAGTACATTACTTAAACTGTTACTTAACGATCTTGAGCCGCAGTCCGGTAAGTTGCATTGCGGTACCAAGTTAGAAGTCGCTTATTTTGACCAATATCGTGAAATCTTAGACCCTGAGAAGTCAGTTATTGATAACTTAGCGGATGGTAAGCAAGAGGTTATGGTCGGTGGACGTCAGCGTCATGCTTTAAGCTACCTGCAAGACTTCTTATTTGCACCAAAACGTGCACGTACTCCGGTTAAAGCATTGTCGGGCGGTGAAAAGAACCGCTTGTTACTGGCTCGAATTTTCCTCAGATCAAATAACTTGTTAGTGTTAGATGAACCCACTAACGATCTTGATATAGAAACTTTGGAACTTTTAGAAGATTTGCTTGCCAATTATCAAGGTACGCTGTTACTTGTTAGTCACGATCGTCAGTTCGTGGACAATACAGTGACGACGAGTTGGATCTTCGAAGGTGAAGGTGTGATTGAGGAATTTGTTGGTGGTTATCACGACGCTCAGCAGCAACGTTTGCAAAGCCGTCAAGCACGATCGAATGAAAAATCATCGAAAACCGCTAAACAGGTTGAGGAAACTCCCAAAACTGTAGCAGTTAAGAACAAGCCTAAGAAGTTATCTTATAAACTGCAACGAGAGTTAGAAGCGTTACCCGCAAAACTTGAAGAGTTAGAATCTGAAATCGAGAATTTGCAAGAGCAGGTCAACAGTGCAGACTTCTTTTCAAAGCCTGTCGATCAGACGCAACCAATATTAGATAAGTTAGCTGTTACTGAGCAGGAACTTGAGATTGCCTTTGAGCGCTGGGAAGAGCTAGAGGCAATGCAACAGGAAAGTTAAGATCAAATGAGTAGTAAAATTTTTAAGATTTCAGCAGTTGCGGCAACCGTCGCAGCTTCTTTCGCAGCTAACGCGGCGTTATACAATGTTTACAAGTATGACGACAGCTCTGCAGTGCAGACATACGGCGTAGCGATCTCGCCAGTAACTGATTCAGGCCAAACGAACTGTTTCAGTGACACCTGTGATCAGCAAACATCTGCAATTGCTTATGAAGGTAAGCGATACCAGGAAGGATTTCAGTACCGTGATGAATCGCCATTCTTAGTCAATTTTGGCTTCGATTATATTGATCAAGGCGACAACGTATACGACAACTTTCGTTCGTACTGTCGCAACTATCTAGGTTACACCGACTCACTGTGTGAGAACTGGGCAGATAGTCAGTATACAAATGGCTACGCTAATGAGTTTGAAAATAGTGATATCAATAACTCGAATGCATTCCTCGAAAATAGCGATGTTCAATCGGCTCAAGGAAATGTGATTGTTAACACTATTAATGCTTCTGGAGAGCCTGTAGGTAATTATCAAACCAGTACTCGCCGTAACACCGCTTATGCTGGCACCGATACTTTTACTGACGGCGTTCGTTCTCGTGCGTGGGCGCAGTACGATGATAGCGGTACAGTTTATACCGTTGGTAGTGTATCGAGTAAACATCTTACCGGTAACCCAGCGACTAACTGGAATGGTAGTGACTACACATCAAAAGCAACGATTTGGAAAAATGGCGTTGCAAATCAATTACCTTGGTCAAGTGCAGCTGGTCGTGACCGCGTAATGCCACAAGGTAGCGCTCGTGATATTACTAAAGTTTCCTCTACACTTTACGCCGTTGGTTACAACAGTGATGGTGATGCGCATTTACGTGCAAGCGTTTTCTCTTCGGCAGATGGCAACAAGTGGACATCGACATTTGTTAGCGGCTTTGATAGCGGTGACAGAAACTTAGATAACTACCTAAACTCATCACTGACAGCGGTAAGTGAAAATGGTGTTGCTGTTGGTACGTACAAGCTTAAAGGTATAGCCATCAACGGCGCGTACAGTAATGGTTTGTTCTATGTAGATGATGTGACAAAACCTACAGCCAAAATGTTTTCTGGCGATATTTTCTTTACCGGTGCGAATGGGTTAATTGGCGGCATTAATAAGTTCGATGAAGTGGTAGGGACTGTTGACTTTGAATCTCATCGTGAAATTAGTGGTCAACCACGCGCTCAAAGAGGCTTCATTACCCAGCTTACGAGTAAAGCTCAGGCGCCACTTCAAGGTAAAGCATGGTATCTTGATGATCTCACGTATGGTAGTAATGCTCTAGCGTCTAATAATGATTACCGTATTATCCAAGCGGGTGACATTAACGATGCAGGTGTAATTGCAGCAACAGCATATTATTGTAAAGGCGGTTATGCGAGTGATGCAATTGATGCGGCTTGTAACGGTTCAGCTAAGTTAGTCGCGGTCAAGCTTGTACCTATCAGTGACAGCCCTTCAATTACAAAGCGTCCTGTGGAAACTTCTAAAGTTGAACGCCAGGGTGGTACGTTAGGTTTCTTGGCTCTGACACTACTAGGCCTTCTTGGGTTCCGTAGAAAATAGGTTAAATATTCAACAAGGGCACAGGTTCACAATTTTGAATCTGTGCCTTTTTTTTATCTTGAATAAAGCCAAATTTTGATCGAATCTTAATCTAGAAGCCATAAAAGCTTCACGTCTATCACGTAATGCGAGCAATGAGATTGCTGGTGAAGTGATGGATTTAAGTAGTACGTTAAGAAAACATTTTATGTATGAGGACGACACTATGAAGAGACAAAAGCGTGACCGCTTAGAAAGAGCTCAATCTCAAGGATACAAAGCTGGCCTTAATGGTCGCTCAATGGAGGCATGTCCATACCAACAGATGGATGCTCGATCTTATTGGCTTGGTGGTTGGCGCGATGCCAGAGAAGATAAACACTCTGGTCTCTACAAATAACACTCAATCCACATACTTTGAAAGGATCTAGCCCCGAAAGGGGCTTTTAAATAAATCTATAATGCACTATAACTAGTTGTGTTGTGATAAAAAAAGCGACTAAAATTAGTCGCTTTTGAAAACTCTAGTACTTAGAATGCTGACGTATCTTGGAAAAGGCCAACTTTAAGATCTTTCGCTACGTAGATTTCTTTACCATCTACAAGAACGCGGCCATCGGCAAGACCCATTACTAGTCTACGGTTAACAACGCGCTTCATGTGAATTTCATAAGTCACTTTTTTCGCAGTAGGTAGGATTTGACCTGTGAACTTAACTTCACCAACACCTAGTGCGCGGCCTTTACCTTTACCGCCAACCCAGCCAAGGTAGAAGCCAACAAGCTGCCACATTGCGTCGAGACCAAGACAACCAGGCATTACTGGGTCACCAGGGAAGTGGCAGTCAAAGAACCATAGGTCTGGAGTAATATCTAGTTCAGCTAAGACAAGACCCTTACCGTAATCGCCTTCTGTTTCTGACATCTTACTGATGCGATCCATCATTAGCATGTTTGGTGCTGGTAGTTGAGGGTAACCCGGGCCAAACAGTTCACCTTGGCTAGATGCTAGAAGATCTTCACGGTTATAAGAATCACGTTTGTTTTGCATTATCAATTACTCCAAATTTTGATAGGAGCATCTTAGTGAACACGTGTACGCTAAACAACTCCGATCAGTCCATTTTTAATGATTTAAGTCTTACATGAACCAGTTTTTGATTCGTTCCACAAAACCCAGAGGTTGTTCATGTCTTTCAAAGTTTTCAATACGTTGAGCGATTTTACTAATCACACTTTCTTCATCATCGCCTCTAAATGGCTTATTCATGATGATAGGAATTGCTTCATCAACTGTTGATACCGACCAGATATGGAATTCATTCTTCTTAATGCTTTCAACGACATCTTTGTGAAGGGCTAAATGCTTGAGGTTTGTTTTAGGTAAGATTACGCCTTGTTCACCAGTAAAACCTTGGTGTTTACAAACGTGGTAGAAACCTTCAATTTTTTCATTTAAACCACCAACTGCTTGTACTCGACCAAACTGATCCACTGCGCCGGTAACAGCGATTTGTTGATTAATAGGGTACTCAGACAATGCGCTAACGAACGAGCATAATTCTGCTAGGGTCGCGCTGTCGCCATCAACTTCGCTGTATGATTGCTCAAATACCACTGAAGCTGAGTACGGCAAAGGTTCATCTAACTGAAGGGCACTGCTGACGAAGGCTTGCATTATCATCATGCCTTTTGCGTGCAAATTGCCACCGAGCTCGGCTTTGCGTTCAACATCAGAAATATCGCCGTCTCCGAAGTGGATTACGCATGAAATACGTGCTGGCTCGCCATATGACATTGGGTGTCCAGGTACATCAATAACGGTAAGGCCATTGACTTGACCAATACATTCGCCTTTAGTTTCAATGATGACTTGCCCGTCAGTAATATCTGCCAGCGCCCGCTCGGGTAGATAAGCCTCACGCTGATATTTGTTCTCTAGTGCTTGGTCTAGGTCGAGTTCGGATATGAATTGCTGATTGGAAGTCAGTCGAGCTTCTTCAAAAAGAGCTAAGTACCAAAGCACTTCAATGGGCATATAGTGCTGATCTTCAGTGTATCGAGCACCCACGTTCATTAGGCGGTGAATAGCACCAAAAGTAGGCTGGGGCAGTTTGTAATGCTGTACTATCCAAGAAATAAAGCCTAAGTACTGTTCAATGCTATTGTGATCAAGTGCAAGCTCAGTTTCGATTTCTGTAAACAAAGCCAGACCAGTATAAAGCTCAGGCTCAAGGTATTCTAAGTCAGCGATTTGGTGTCTGTCGCCAACCAGTGCAACTTTAATCTCGTATTTAAATGATGGCTGTTCGAGTGCAATTAGCTTTGGATTTGCATTGACTGGATTAACACTCTGTCCTAGCAATACAGACCTTAACACCTGCCAACTCGCAGGGTTAGCAAGCAGCAATGTCGCAGGGATAACTAAATAACCGCCGTTCGCTTTATCAAAAAGGCCAGGCACTTTAGTTACAACGTCACCAAGTTCATTGCACGTGTACGAGCCAAGAAGCGCTGTGATATTCAATGATTCCGTCGTGATACATGGCTTGGTGGAATCAAGTGTCGTTAAGCCATCTTTGATTAAGTTTCTATAGAAGGCATTATCGATAGAGTTTATAACCAGCAGGCGACTGTATCCAGCGAGCTTTGTGAATGTTTCTAAAGATTGTTTCAGTCGAGGCTGAATATCGAAAAAATTGACTAGGCTTAGCTCAGAAAATCGTTGGATTTTCGCATCATAGCGAGAATATTGAGGAGTGACCGCGTGCCAGCTTTCTTGGTTCATTGAATCAAATCGTGTGCTTTAATTGGACGCAAAGTATATAGAAAAACTGAAGTAGTATATATAGATAATTTATCTAATGATCTTGATCTCTTTTCGAATACAATAGGGATTGTAAGTTGTGCTACTTACAGTTACGCTGTCACTCTAACGTTTATTAAATGGCCTCGAAATGAAATATCAGCAGCTTGAAAATCTTGAATGTGGTTGGAAATGGACTTACTTAGTCAATAAATGGAAAGCTGGTGAATCTATTACTTGCCATATAGATACGAGTCAGGCTGATGCTGCCGTCGCGGAACTAAGAAAAATAGAGCACGAACCAACACGAGTTCTTGAATGGATCGAGAGTCACATGGCTCCTGAGCTAGATAACAAACTTAAGCAAGCGATTCGAGCAAAGCGTAAGCGCCATTTTAATGCCGAACAGATTCATACCAAAAAGAAATCGATTGATCTCGATTATCGTGTCTGGGAGAAGCTGTCACACCGAGCAAATGAGTTAGGTTGTACGCTCTCTGATGCAATTGAATATTTACTGTCTGAAGCGTCGAGAAGCGAGAAGGCAAGTAAAGCGGTAAATAGCTTGAAAGAAGATCTAAGTAAATTGCTTGATTAGCGTAAATGGAGGCCTAGATGCTTTATGTGATTTTGATTGCTGCTGTTATCGTGTTTTGGCTTGTCGCCATTGACAGGCCGATTCTGAAAGTCACCTTTTCTGACGGCAAGATTGTCAGTGAAAAAGGGCATTTCCCTCCTAGCTTCCGTCATAACGTGTTAGAAATCGGGCATAGAACACCATTCAATGGTGAGTTAAAAGTTTATCAGCAGCGCTCTGGTACTAAGCTTGTGATGTCGAAAGAGATCAACAAATCCGTTCAACAACGAATCCGTAATGTTTTTCCGTTTCAAGGTTTCCGCTCTAAGGGCAATAAAAAGGCAAACTGAGAAACTTGTTAATTTCACATTTCTCTTCTAAGTTTCTAGAAGTTACACGTTAGAAAATTTGAATGTCATCATGTTTGTTATCTTGTCGTCAGAGGTAACCATGATGACTAGAAACTTACTAATTTTTTCAGTACTGATGAGCTTTAGTGTCTACGCAGATGACACGGAGATCAATCCACTCGCAAGCAAGATTAAATCTAAAATAGATAAGCAGCTCTCCAAATATAACCTTTCAGGGTATTGTGACTTGTTTATAGAAATGGCGCATAAAGAGAATTTCGCTGTTATAAAAAGAGTTACATCAACAGGAGATCACAAGCTATGTAAGGCGAGCAAGCAGATCGTCCGTAAAGGTCATCGGTATGAGTACAGCCTTACAGAGAAATACATTCGTCTACATATTGAAAATTAGTGAATGGCGTACTATATTCTCGCTGAAGTTTTCAAACATAGTATGGTTATGCAAAGTTCGCTTACTACCAATAAGAATTACAACCAAGAAGCTGTCGACCTTGCACGCAAAATATCTCTTCTAACGAGAGAGCGTCACGCAAAATGGCTAGTCAGTTTAAAATACTTACTCGATCAATCTGACGTTGATGGTGTGTTAAGTCGTCAAGGTGAGTTTTGTGACAGTGTAATTCTGCACGAAAAAGAAAGAATCACGGATAATCAACGCCTTCTACTTGAGTGTGAGAGTTCAAGAGTCAAAGAGCGTAGGCAAGCAATTGAAGAAAGACAGAAGATTCATAGCTTTGTCGTTGACGATGTTGCAGCGTACGCACAAGAACAAATTTTTGAGAAACTGGCGTCTTCTCCAATTAATAAAATCTTCAATCGCTTTCCTGATTTTAGCCATTTCATGAGTATCGCTTACTCGCCATCACTTAACTATACAAAGCTATCTGTTTTAACCACAAATGACACTCAACTAAAATCGGAAGTCATTGCGTTGGCGAACAACCCCAAGTTTTGTGACCGTATTGGTAAGTCGCCAAGAAATCTTCAGGACCCAAAGGTTGCTATTGGTACGCTTGGCATTGAAAACTCAGCTTTGCTGTTCCCAATCCTTATGGCAAGACGACTATTGAGGTGGCAAGATAAACCTACAAAGAACATCGCACCTAAGCTATGGCAGTACCTGATTTTAACTGCGAATGTAACCAGATTAAGGCTAGAGCAGGGCAATGTTAAAAATCCAGAGCAAGGCGTTTTACTTGGTGTGTTGCGAACATTGAGCCACTTTGCCGTTGTTAACCACTTTACGCAAATGTATGAGGATGCACTCGTTGATAAAATGCGTTATTACCGTGAAAACAATATGCGTGAAGAATACTATGCATGTGCCGATGTTACGCCAAATTTGAGTATTATTCCTAAGCTCATTACAAGTTTAGAAAAGACGATCACGCAAAAGCTCGTAGACGCGTTGGAGTGGACACCGTTTATAATGCATATGAAAGCGGCGCTTCAAGAAGATCTAGATGAAGTCCCAATTCTTGAGCGAAGTGAAGCCGGTGTGGCATTGGCACAGGCTCAAGCGTATGCGATTTATGACGGTCTTGAACGTAGTCATGTATTTGTTGAGAAACATAAACCATTCTGGTTTGCTAACGTACAAATGTCTGCAGAATCAATCCAACAGATTCGTAATAAGCAGCCAGGTAAAGTCGAACTTAGTAGCTAGATTAATCAATACTAAAGCACTATAACTAATTTTCTATCTTCGTATAACCGAAACAGTTACGAAATCGTTTCAGTTTTAACGACAAACGCAGCCAATATTCGTATAGGTACAAAAAACACAACTTGTGTGTACGTCTAATTTTTCATACCGAACTCAATAAGTAATGCTTTGGAAGGTAACACGATTGCAGATCGCTCAACTCAAATATATGGGCGTTGCACAGGCTTTAGAACTCACTAGAGCAACAACATCTGAAGCTTGGTGGTTCAAAATATGAATTTGAGTAGAATAGCCTTTGAAATATAACTATAAACAAGCTCTGTCTAAGTGCGCATTATGTATCTTATGTTAAATGGTATTTGTAAGGTTCCTCTTCCGAGGTCGTTTGTAGCTCCTTCTCTTGTATATAGGTCATTTCGATTAAACATAACTGATTTACCATAAAATACCTAATACTCATTTTTCTGATTTCGTAGAAATCGGAAATCTGACTATTAGTTGAATGCTGTAACAGAAATCAAAAAGCCCAGATAAATGTAATTATCTGGGCTAAGGATTGCGGGAAGAATTACACTTCTTCCCTGTATTTGTCACCAGTGACCTGTGTCTAGAGTCGAGATATTAGCTTTGGTGATAAGTGGCTAGCGTATTCATGGTTGCAAAAGTCGCAACCGCACATTTGACCGCCACATTGACAAAACTCATCTTCGTTATGGAGCTCTGCGGTAAACGGGACAATCATTCCGCAGTCACCACAGACACAAAATCGCTTCTCTTGCTCTTCCATATGTTCACCTTATTTCTGATATGTCGTAAATGTAATCCGGCAGACCTTCCAGTCTTGAATTGAAATTAATGTATGACCTAACCGTGTCTTGGGGTATTTCCATCTTGTCGGAAATCTCTGGAGGCGTGAGTCCAGCATCGGAAAGTTGGCGACAAAGTTCAACGTCATCATCACTGTATTTTATGGGGCGAATTTGGCGATAGCGGCCAACAAGACCAAGGCGACGAACCCTGCACTTAACAGACTCTAGAGAGCGACCCAAATGGTTAGCAATATCTGACAAAGTGATGTTCCCTACACTCTTACGAATAAAGTCGTCGTCTGATGTTGAATAGGCTTTGCGTGGGTTTTTCCGGAAGGAAAAACCCCTGACTAAAGCAGCTTGTTTTACTGACTTTAACGAGCGACCAAGAGCTTGGGCGCATTCAATAGAGGTATGTGTTTTGCTCAGTTGAGCTAAATGATTGACCTCTTCATCCGTCCAATATCGATACGAAGCTGATTCTCTACGATTGCTCATGGTCAATACTCATAAAAGAACGCGCAGCTCGATAAAGTGAATCAGCGGAAATGCGAAGAAATGGAACGTCAGAAAAATCATTCATAAAAACAAGCAAATGTATGGTGTCTCCCTGACGAACAAATTTGCACTTAGTGGTTGGCCTTGAAAGTTGCAACAAACGCATTGGGGAAAATGTGGATAAGGAAACTGTTTGGTTTGAATCGAAAATTTGAATAGCCATTGACGCGTCCTTGTGAAAAAAGGCGCGGTGAAATTTCAAGGAGAACACCGCCCCTTTGACTTATAAGGAGCTTGGCTCAAGCCCCAAAGGACAAACGAAAGAGGAGCAAGAGCCAAGCGATTTTTATAATTCTGGTGCTTCTAAGGGTTCGATTAGTAAGCCGTAGCGTTTTAATTCAAGACCACCGAAGTTATTAACAAGGTAGCTAGAGCTATGGACTGTATAAGTTCCGGTAGCATATGGGGGTTGACCTTCTTCAAGTGACAGTTTCATTTCGACAGGGAATTTACCGCCCAGGTAAGCGTAAGCAGTTTGTTCATAAATATTGCGTGGTGGCTTACCATCCTTGCCTTGAATTACACGTGTAGAAATGCGCTCATCTTCTGGAAATACTTCAATTTTTAACATGTTAGAACCTCAATTTAGCCAAATAACGGATTGAATTATTGCTAGGCGTAACTCCATATGTGGCCCCCGCGCTGCGCGCAGAGACCACACAAAGAGTCACGCTACCGCCCTAAAGGGCAAAACGTTGGACTGGGCAACTTGAGGAAGTTGATACCAGTCAGGAACTGACAGAGGTTTTATTTCAATAACCTCTGAACGCTTAAGTGTTGGACACATGCGAGATACGTCGAATGGTCGGGAAATATCGATACCAATTTGCTTTAATCGACCCTTGTGGACGTAAAAATTAGAGTCAGATAGAACGTCTCGCAAATCTGTGCCATGTTGCCAAAGAGAGAAATAACTCATCGTGACATTGGCTTTTCTCAAGGTGTCGACTGCACCTGCATCTAGTAGTTGATGTGCGATTGATTGATGTTCGTCATGCGTTGCGTGTAGTGTGTTCATGGCGTTCTCGATATCTTTTAAATGTGCGTGAAAGTCTTGTTCAGTAACCAAGCCATAAAATTGTAAGTTGTGACGTTTTAGTAATTTCTGTCTTAAGCTGTGCTCTTCTCGCACTACGCCCTGCTCTTCACAGTATGTAATTAACTTATTGATATAATTGAGTTGTTCTTCGGTTGCACCGTTCTTTTTGCGTTTGCTTTTCTTTAGGTGTTTATTGAGTTCAAATGCTTTGCAGTAAAGTTTTGTCATCATCCATTCTGAAGCTTCACCCCAGTTACAAGTCATACCGTTAGGGTAAAGTTTGGGCTCTCGACCGCGACCAATTTGCATCGAGGACATACCGCGAATGAAAGAAGCTTCATGTCCCTTCCCGACCATGTGATTACGAGTCCAATCGATGAGGGTAATCTCTGCGCCATTACCGATAAGAGATGATGATTTACCATCAGGCGTTTGGCGGTGTTTGAGTTTGGTGTTTTTAGTGAATGGCGGTAAATCGTACTTGGCAAGAACGTGATTATAAACATCGACGCATTCGTCAATCGTATTCAAGCCAAAAAGATTATCCATACGCTGCCAACGTGAAGGGTTGCCCTCGACTCTGACTCGATTTCCGTTACAACGTATGGTCAATTTGGTGCTGTATGATCCTTCAAGTATTTTCTGATTCACGTTAGGAGGTAGCTTTTCCCCTGTTTCCATATCGACGCGCTCAATAACATGCGTCCCAACGAATGGAAGCCCACCGTCGGGATAGTCTTGTTGCATGAAAAGTTGGTCAATAAAGAAAGTCACAAAAAACCTGTCAATAGTGCTATAGAATGTTTTTTACTAATCCTCTAGGATTAGTTTTAAGTTCAAGGACTAATATAGGGGGTTATAATTCATGTTGCAACATGATTTTGAGGAAAATATTGTGGCTCTAGGCGATAATTTGAAGCGCTTGAGAAGAGATAAAAACTTAACTCAAGGTGAATTGGCAGATTTGAGTAATATTCGAGTCGGTCAAATATCAAAAATAGAAAGGAATGAAGTAGATCCTAAATTGAGTACAATTTATGGATTGATAAACGCATTAGGTTGCACGCCAAACTCTTTACTTAATGACGTTTCAGAGACAAATTTAGATGGTCTTATGGAGATGGTTCTGGAAAGAACCCTATCGTTATCAGATAAAGAAAAGACAACGTTAATCGATGTGATCGACAAATATTGCATGGCTGTAAGCATGCAGAAATTGATCGATAGAGAAGATAATAAAATATTAGGGATGACACCAATAAAAGGAAAGAACGAGGAGATGGTGTAATACTCCTAAATTCAGGAGTTAGTTCGGGTGTAACAGGAACCCGAACCTCTTCGAGGTCAAAATCTAAACAGTGGTGTGACCGTGGCATGGTTTAGGATTGGGAGAAATTCCGCTTCCTCGGTCTCGAACGCTTCGCTTACTCGACACTGTGGCGAGCGGTTGGACTGTAGGAGAATGCGTATTAGGCACATTATGTTACGGGCTTTCACCTTAAAAATGATTCTCGCTCCTAGCATGTACGAAGCGAGCTTCGACAATGAGCAAGGCACTCGCCCACATTTTTCTACGGCTCAGTTCGTCAGTGCTAGCGCAATGATACTGACGAAAAACCACTCAACATAATGATACTTCCTAATA
>NZ_JBRESC010000021.1:0-65660 GCF_056726085.1 Vibrio sp. 2433-A1 | reverse complement strand
GGCTTTGTTGCGTAATTCGATGGAACTAAATCAGGAAGTTACGATCTGATCGGCTACATCAGTTAATCATCGTAGCCTTATGCCGAAACCTCGTTACAAAACAACTAACTGGAAACAGTACAACAAAGCCCTAATCAACCGTGGTTCACTCACTTTCTGGATTGATGAGGAAGCCATACGCGAGTGGAAGCAAAGCAAACAGAGTAAGCGCGGCAGGCCTCGTCGATTCAGCGACCTAGCCATTACTACCGCACTGATGGTAAAACGCGTTTTCTCTATGCCATTGAGAGCGCTGCAAGGTTTTCTAGACTCAGTATTTAAGCTGGCTAACATACCGCTTGTTTGTCCGCATTACACCTGTATAAGCCGTCGAGCCCAGCAGGTTGAGGTTTCATTTAAAACTAAAACCAGAGGTGCGATACAGCATCTGGCCATTGATGCCACTGGTCTCAAGGTTTATGGCGAAGGTGAATGGAAGGTCAAGAAGCACGGTACTGACGGGAAGCGTAGAGTCTGGAGAAAGCTGCATTTAGCAGTCGACACCAGTACTCACGAGATAGTAGCAGCAGAACTGAGTTTATCTAATGTCACTGATTCAGAAGTCCTTCCTAATTTGCTCAAGCAAACACGTCGACAAATCATCGAGATATCTGGAGATGGTGCTTACGACACAAGGAACTGCCATGATGCCATACGGATTAAGCGAGCTATTCCGCTTATCCCACCAAGAGAAGGGGCAGCCTTCTGGGAACAAGGACATCCTCGCAATTTAGCAGTGGGTTGCCAAAAGCTCTACGGCTCCAACAAGAAGTGGAAAAAGCGGTATGGTTATCACAAACGTTCACTATCAGAAACAGCCATGTATCGAGTGAAGCAGTTGCTAGGTGGGAGGTTAAGCCTGCGAAACTACAATGCTCAGGTTGGCGAAACCTACGCCATGATTAAAGCGCTGAACAAGCTTACAGGGCTTGGTATGCCTGAAACTCAGTTTGTTGTTTAAGAATTGCACAATTTCGGGCGGTTTGTTTTTCTGTCCGAATTACGCAACAAAGCCTGTTTTAGGTAGTGAGGCTATCGATCTGATTCTGATGGATATTGAAATGCCAAATCTCAATGGGTTTGATGCCACCGAGGTGATAAGAGGCTCATCTGAAGATTATTTCGATATACCGATTGTTGGACATACGGGTGATAACTGCCAAGAAACGTTACAGAAAATAAAGCAGGTGGGAATGAATGACTATTTAATTAAACCTGTCGACAAAGAACACCTACTAGATAAAATATCATTATATTTGTAATATATTTAATCGCACCTCTGTGAAGAGGTGCTACAGTTGATTAAATGAAATGTAGTTCAGGGTGGTTAAATGCATCCTGAGAGACAGATAATATTTTATCAATTTCCTTTTCCGTTAAGGAACTATTTAATGATAGCCTTAAAATATTTTTGTTATCAGGTGTTGCTGGCGTACAGAATACTGACCCAAACACACCTCGATCTTCAAAAAAGTCTCTAACCTTCCTTGTGTTTGTTTTTTCTGCCGTTTCTAATGCAATTATTTGAGACTCACTTCTAATTTCAAAGCCAATCGATTTTAATCCAGAGGCGATTTGTTGGGCGTTATGGGTTAAGTTTGCTCGCGCATTGTCGCTTTCTTTTATTACCGCTAGCGTTGTGCTGATTCTATCTAACTCACACGCCATCATTGCCGAGCTAAATATTGATGGAAACGACACGTATGGGATAACTTGCCCGGTCTCGTTATTACACCAAACGGCACCTGCTCGATAGGCAAATGTTTTCGCTAAACTAGCAGTCAAAAAATCCACTTTATGAGTAAGTCCAAGCGAATGGACTAGCCCTGCACCTTGTATTCCATGTGTGCCCAATGAGTGCGACTCATCAACCACGATCGCGCAACCTAACTCCTTCGCTTCGTCGATGATTTCAACAAGTGGAGCGATAGTACCGACGGTGCTGTATATTGAATCGACAAGCACGATGCCTGGACCATTTCGTTTTATCGAGCGTCTAAGGTGCCTCACATTGTTGTGCATAAATGGGTGAATGTTGGCTCCGGCAATTCTGGCCCCTTCCCACATCGACATATGGGCAAAGAAATCGATGTAAACATTGGTGCTTGAGTCACAGATAGTCTGTAATAAACCAATATTTGCAATCCAGCCTGACGGTGCAATGGTACAGGATTGAAAGCCAGTGTAGTCCGCTAATTCTTGCTCGACACTTTTATCTAAGCCATCACTGTGAAGAAATACATTGGACATAAATGGGGTGTCTTTACTAGAAATTAGAGAGTTGACCTGGGCATCGATAATTCTGGGGTGATTTGCAAGACATAGATAGTCGTTACTTTGCAAAATAATATCTGTGCTTTCTGGCTTCGTACCTAATACTAAGTTTCGACCGTTATCTTTTTTGTTTATTAAGTCTGAAACGTAGAAATCAATACGCTGCTTGACAAAATTTGGCAAGCTCGAGTAGTCCCTTAACATATTCATAATAGTTAGCCTTGTAAGTTGTGAAATTATTACTGCCAGCTGACAAGGCTATTTATGATGTGTGTTAAGAAATTAGTCTAATATGCAAGGTTGTTTTCTTGCGCAATTTTGCAAACAAAAATATACTTGGTTTAATATATCTCGATTCTCAATACGCTTTTGGGAGCATATTTTAATTAAATAAACTACTAAGTTATTAATAAGCTAATGTTTTTAAATTAGTTAATAAGCTTTTCGAGTGACCTCTGGCCAATACATTTTTACGTAACCAACCGCTACCCATACCACGAGTCCAGTTGCAACTGAGAGTTCGAACAAGCCAAACTTATGTAACCAATGCCAATGCGGATGATACTGCTCGAAAAAGGTGGTCAAGCGATGCATGGCTACAGCGCTTATCACTGAAGGGAAGGTGACTGCTGCGATTGAGGGTTGAAACTTGAGCCTCATTAGGCGGATGTAACAAAGGTAAATCAGTAGCGTCATAGTGATTGCAATCCCTGCTAATGCGCCAGTCAGAATAGGATCCGGTTCGGGAAAGTTGACTAGGTAGGTCGCTAAAGTGAGATTGATAGGAGCTGCCATAATCGCCAGTGTTGGCTTGGCTCGCTTAGGTAACATACCCTCAAACAAAAGACGATAGAGAACCAACGGCAGCATAAAGAAATAGATGGTTATACATACGTTGACCAGCGTTTCTGAAAATACGGTGTGACCAAACTGCGTTCCGGCTAACGAACTACTAATCATACCTACCGGGTATAAAAACCAACTTGGTACGATGTTGGACATCTTAAAATTGGTTAACTGGAAGGTGAAGAACAGTATCATCATCGTGAAATGTAGCAGCAAGGCAGCGAACCAAATTGGGTAGGCGATAACGGGTGAAATGACGGCTAAATAGTCACATAAGATCAGCAACGCCATACTCATTGGCGCCATCAGGCTACCACTTAGCGGATGGCGAATATCATTGATAAAGGTGTTGTAGTTGGTTAAGTATTTAACCAAAACAGGAAATAGCAGAAGTGCTCCAATTCCAGCAAGGTAGGGACGAATCAATTCGCCAATTTCAGGGATGTAGAGCGCCCAAGCATGACCTAGCCCGATAAGGCCTAGTGCTAATGCTGCTTGTGAGGGGGGAACACTCTGAAACTGAGTGAAGCGTCTCCAGTTCAATGAAATACATCCTTATTAGAGTAAAGCGGTAGTTGACTAACGTAAAAGCTCTATTTTTTACCGAAAGAATCCATTACCGGTAAAGTCGTTGCGATCATATCAAGTGGAGTATCTGCGGTGCAAACTTCAGTGAGCGTCACTGGGTAGATCTTTCTGTCGTAACTTATCATTTTTAAGAGTTCGATGAAGCAACTGGCTATAGATAGGCTGACCGCCGAACAGTTGAGCGAATATTACTGCGCCCAAACTGGTGATGATTAAAGGCAGAATGAGGTAATAATTATTGGTCATTTCGATGACTAATAAAATACCAGTGATTGGGGCGCGAACGGTTGCTGCGAATAAAGCGCCCATCCCTGCGATAGCAAACATACCAGGAGTGATGTTTAGCTCTGGCATTAGGCTTTGTGCAATCAATCCAAATGCGTAACCAAATAGGGTGCCCAAGGCGAGCATAGGTGCGAAAATACCGCCTGGTGCGCCAGAGCCAAAACAGATCATGGTGGTGACAATTCGAGCAACGAACAACAGCAATAGGATGGCTGCACTGTAACCACCATTGGTGATGGTTGGGATCAAACCAATACCGCCACCTGTCACCTCTGGGAGGTAAAGTAGCATGATGCCAAAACAGCCGCCGATTAGGGTCCCGGTAATTAGGTAGCGCTTACGGTCATTTTTATGCAGACGTACAAAGAGGTCTTGCGATAGGGTGACTAAATGGTTGAACAGCACCCCAAACGCACCAAACAGTCCACCAAGGAGTAAGAATAGCCACAGCGTTTCTAGCTCTGGTGCTTGGTACTGAGGCATAGTGATGACGGCACTTTGTCCGTTGATGTAGCGAAATACGATATTGGCCGAGACCGCTGAAATGATCACGGCTCGAATGGAGATCAAAGAGTAGCGAAATTGTGGTCGCATCTCTTCTACGACAAACATAATCCCCGCGAGCGGTGCATTGAAAGCCGCAGCTAAGCCACCAGCAGCGCCTGATGCCAACAACGAATGGCGAGTATCATCATCTTTGACCTTGAAAATGTCAGTAACCATACGGCCGATAGCGCCACCCATTTGTACCGTCGGACCTTCACGGCCAAGTACCATACCTGAGCCAAGTGCCCCCATGCCGCCGAAAAATTTTACAGGAATAACGCGCCACCATCTAACTGGTCTGATCCCATCCATTGCCCCTTCGATTTCAGGTATCCCTGAACCTGCCGCTTCAGGAGCGAACTTATGCACGAGGAAATAACCAATAAAGGCCAATGCAGCGCTGATGATAAATGCCGCTAACCAGAGAGGAACCGCGTCACCAATTTCATTTTTTAGCCAGTCGGTACGTGTTTCAGAAACGAAATGAACAGCGAGCTCAAAGTAGGTGCCCACAAGACCGGCCAGCACACCCACCAATAGAGAAAGGAGCAATACTGAAAGAGGAGTTTTGTCTTTAGAGAGAAATTGATTAATCGCATCCTTGGGAACAGCAGCAAGCAAGGATTGCTTAATTTTCTCTCTTTTCGTCATGGAAAGGGGCTCTCTGGGGTAATCAGCGTCGGCAATAGATTCTAAGTAAATTATACGCCTGTCAGGGTGTAACTATAGCGAAAAGATTGCAATATTGAGTTGCAAAATTGAGAGATAAGAACAGATTCTGAGAGGCTAAGACATTCACGGGACTAATGTCACAATTATGCACTAACTATGCCTTGGTCGCCCTTGCATAATTGGAGTTTTGAACCATAGTTAAAGGGTAAGGCAATTTGAACCGACCCGCATGGAGGAAATATAGCCTTACCTACAATTTGGATGGATTCAAACTAAATATTCAAACGCCTCGTTTAATATCAGGTCGCAACATAATGACCTCCTGATTCGCAGACTCACGATTGAGTAACGAGGGATAGGGCGCACTTAAAGTGCGCCTCTTGTCGTTTGGAATCTACTCAATATCCCAAGCGCTCATGATTTCTCTTCGCTGAGGTTGGAAATACTGAGTAATACGTTTTCGAGCTGATCCCACGGCAGTAATTGGCTATCAATAACCTCAAGGCGACTTTCAAATCCTTGCAGAGACATTTCATTGACAGAGACAACGCCATTACTCACGTTGAATGCAAAGCAGCCATCGGTTGTGTTTAACACGCCTTTAACCCGCTCAGCGGTAATATCCGATAATATCGAGAATAACTCGTCAAATTGGAACTCTACTTCAGCGCCGAAGATCCAGCCGCAGCTAAAATAGCCCTGACCACTGTTCTCTTTACGAATATGGGTTTGATTTGGCTCTAATGCAAATTGAGGTTCTTGTTCTGCGTGCTCATGGTGATGCGATGCTACCTCGGATGACGGTGACGTGTCGCGGCGTGGAACGCTAAGAAGCTCTATTGGAAAGTTACCTTGTTGGACCAATTGGCTGTAAATCTTTGGCGGTGTTTGATTTGTTACCCAATCATTGAAGGCATCGATATCTCTGACATGGCATTGATCAACCTTGTTACCGATGATGATGTCTGAAATAGCTAACTGATCAATGAAGTTCTGGTTACCGATGTACTTTTCAATAGTGAGATTTCGTGGATCGACCAAACCAATCGTGGCTTTTAAATCAATGTAGTCAACAAACTGACTAGAGGTTAGCGTCGCAAGGACTTTATGTGCATGACCAAGTCCGGTGGGTTCGACGATCAAACGATCGGGGTTTGTTCTCAATAGGGCCGTAACTGCGACTGACATTGGTACACCAGCGGCGCAGCACATACAACCACCGGGTACTTCTTTAATCAACGCGCCGTGCTCCGTCATCATTGCGCCATCAATACCTATCTCGCCAAATTCATTTACCAATACAGCCCAGTTTTCGTTGTCGGGTTTTGTTTTTAATAGGTTGAGAATTGCCGTTGTTTTACCAGTGCCAAGGAAGCCGGTGATGATATTAGTTGGGATGCCCATTGAACATGTCTCATTTTAGTCTTTGTTATACTATAACAAAAGATACTGAAAAATAGCGAAAAAAAAGGCAGTCTAATGACTACCTCAATGTGGTTTGAATTTGATGATTAGCGTTTGTTTTTAAGGTAACGCTTACGTCGTTCTTCTTTCTTCTTCGCTTTTTCTTCAGCTTTACGCGTTGCTTCAATCTCTACCTCGATCAACTCTTGCGTGATCATTTCAGGTAGCTCTAGAGTGACTTGACCAAGTGTACCGTTGCGAAGTTCATGCAGGAGGATTTCAGACGTCTTGTGCAAGTTGATACGTCCACCGGCACTGAGTGCACCACGCTTACGACCGATTTCTTCCATGATCTCAATGTCAGATTCAGGTAGCTCATCAAGCATGTAACGCTCTTTTAAGCGTTCAGGGTAAGCTTTTGCTAGGTACTCTACTGTGTAAAAGGCAACTTCATCGTATTCCATTGCTGTATCTTTAACAGCACCAGTAGCGGCAAGGCGGAAACCACTATGAGGGTTTTCTACCTTAGGCCATAAAATCCCAGGAGTATCACTAAGTACAATACCGTTTTGTAGGTTAATGCGCTGTTGGCGACGGGTAACGGCTGGCTGGTTACCAGTGACAGCAATGGTGCGGCCTGCCAGTGCATTGATGATGGTTGACTTCCCTACATTAGGAATACCCATGATCATGGTGCGAATATTTTTGCCGATCTCTTCACGATGAGGTGCTAGCTTACGAACTAACTCCATGATGCGATTGACTTCTTGCAGCTGAGATGTCGTGATCGCAATAGCTTTAACGTTGTGCTCTTTCTCAAAATGGTCAATCCAAAGCTGAGTGAGTTCAGGATCTGCGAGGTCACGTTTGTTAAGAACCTTAACCACTGGTTTATCGCCCTTTAACTCTGCAATCATTGGGTTTTCGCTACTAAAAGGGATACGAGCGTCAAGCACCTCAATAATGACATCAATTTGAGGGATCGCTTCCGCAATCTCTTTTTGGGCTTTGTGCATGTGCCCCGGGAACCATTGGATAGACATAGGATTTAACCTTGAAATTCAAACTAGCGTCAATTGTAAGGGGAAATAGGCAAGAGTAAAGAGCTAAAGGTTCGAGGCTGTCTACATCGATAAATGAGAGGTAAGTGATAGTTGTTAATGTTTTGTGTTTTGGGGCTGGGGATTTTTACAAATTATCTAAGATTATGCGTTCGGTCACTCTGCTTCCATGGATCACAGTATACACTTTATATGAATACAACTTCTCATTCGAAAGTACTAATTATAATTTCCATTAATGCTTTGTGATAAATGGATTTGTTGTGTGTGTTTTCGTGCTACAAATTACTACAAAAAAGATAAGACAATGACCGTCAGCCTAACATTATCCGATCGTGAAACACTTTTAAATGACACTGAGCAACTGGTGTCGACCACTGATTTAAGGGGGGTTATCACTTATTGCAACCCCGCCTTTTGTAAAATCGCTGAGTATTCAGAAAATGAATTGCTTGGACAAAACCACAATATCGTTCGTCACCCAGATATGCCTAAGGCCGCTTTTGCAGACATGTGGAGCAAGCTGAATCAAGGTCAAGCGTGGCGAGGAGTTGTTAAGAATCGTACAAAATCTGGTGGCTATTACTGGGTTGATGCGTATGTGACACCGATTTTTGAGCATAACCAAATGGTCGGCTACCAGTCCGTGCGAGTGAAACCTAAGCGTGAATTGGTTGATAGAGCAGATAAAGCGTATCAAAGATTTCTAAAAACAGAAAAATCAGGAACGACTTGGTCAATGAATGTTCCGGACTTTGCTCGTTATGTGGGCTTACTTGGCGCTCTTTCTTCCCCAATTATAGCCGTAATGTTGGGTTTGCAAGGCGCGGTTGCTATTGGCATAAGTTCATTGCCGTTACTAGTGTTAGCGTTATTCTTCCGTCAAGAATTACTTGTTACACCGAGTAAGTTGAAGAAGCTTCAAACGAAGTATGACAGTGTGAGTCGTTTGATTTTTTCTGGTAGTGATCAATTCTCGGTAGCAGATTTCCATTTGCAGCTATTATCGGCGCGAATTAGAACCGTTCTTGGTCGAATGACGGACTCTGCGGAGCCAATACACGATTTAGCGGACAACTTGAGTGCGACCTCTTACCAAGTTAGTGAAGCGTTGGACCAACAGACCAAAGACATCTTTCAGGTTCGAGAAGCGACCGAGCAAGTGGAGATAACCGCAAACGAAGTCTCTTCAAGTGCTCATGACGCGAACCAAATCGTAGACTTAACCCTAAACACATGTGTTAGTGCAAAACAGAGTCTTGATGAGACACATCACAATCTTAATAACTTGGCAACTCAAGCAGAAAAGGCGACTCAAACGACTTATCAATTGAGTGAGCAAGCACAAAATGTCAGCCAAATGATGGAAGAAATTGGCGGCATTGCAGAACAAACCAATTTGCTGGCGCTCAATGCGGCGATTGAAGCGGCTAGAGCAGGGGACCAAGGGCGAGGTTTTGCTGTCGTAGCTGATGAAGTACGTGCTCTATCAGGTAGAACATCTAAAGCAACCATACAGATCAAAGATAGTATTGAGGCGATGCTAACAACAATAGATGGATGGCAGTGCGATATTCTTGATAACCGTGAGCAGACCGACAAATGCGGAGAGTCTGCTCAAGAGAGTTCTGTTCGTTTGTCTGAAGTAGAGAGCCTAATGCAACAGATGAATGAGTTAATAAACTCAGTGGAAAGGTCAGCCAATCAACAACGTGAGTTAACTAATGATGTTAGCTCCTATATTCAATCTATCGCTTCGACTGCAGAGCAAAACCTAGCAGCTACGCATTCAGTAAAGGAGCACTCAAATGATTTGAAAGCACAAGTTGAAGAGTTCCATCATCTTGCGAAACGATTTGAAGAGAAATAATCCTTACAAACCAGAAAGCCCTGTAACCACTGGGCTTTTTCTATCACTCTTGAGCATAACTCTTATGATTTGACTGGTTGATAGAGGTACTTATGGCAGGCTTCTCCCGTCATTCCTTAAATTCACTTTTAGCGTTTTTCGCGCAGGCTCTTAATAAACACCGTAATAGTCGTAAGTTCGATACGTTAGTTTCGACCAAGACGGTTAAGTTCACGACTGAGGTTAATGTCGACACGATATGAGGTGCTTTGATTCGAACTTACCTGAGGCGACTTCTTGAACAGAATCTGATTGAAACTCTAGATCTATTAAGTAATGATGGATAAATAATAGACAGACAAATGTTCAGGAGGAGCAAGCAATGAGTTATTTGGTCGAAGGCGCATGCCAATGCGGACAAGTCAGCTATAAGTTACATCAGCCACCAAAGATGGTGCTGGCATGTCACTGCATCGAGTGTCAGAAACTATCAACAGCCCCGTTTAGTGTTACAGCAATTGTTGTGACAGAAGATATTGAAATATCAGGTGAGCTGAAAGAGTGGTCTCGACTAGCCGAAAGCGGCAACAAGAACTATGCGAAGTTTTGTCCTGATTGCGGTAACCGAGTCTACCACTACAACCCAGATGACCAGTCAACGTTAAAGCTCAAGCTAAAAGCCAGTTCGCCAAATGACCACTCTGTCTTTGAACCGACTGCTCATGTGTGGGTGAGCGAAAAGCAGGATTGGTATCAGATACCGGAAGGTGTGAAGGTATTTGAAAAGCAACCTTAAAACGACAAATCACTAAAGGCCTTTTTAAGTTCAAACTGGCATTAGTTTACCTCGCTGCTAGGAACAGGAAGCTATTTTGACAACCTTATCACGATTAAGGCGGTCAATGACGTATCCAAACTCATCGACCGCTAGATAGTAATACTGCCAGTCCCCTTTCCCTAGTGTGGAGCTCGTTCGAACACCACAAAGCAAGAGCAAGCTTTTTAGCCTTTCGTGTAATCACCTATAATGTCTAAAATCCAGTTATAGCACTCGGAGGCCGACATACCCGGCGGACATTCGATATCATTAGCGAATGTTGAAGCACTAAAGGCAGTGATAACAGCAATAAGAAAGATTTGTTTCATAATATGTACCTCATTGTTTATGAAACTAAATCTTTACATTAACCGAGATTTGTTAACATGGCTGCGAAATGTTTTTTTACAAACTAGACAAAAATGTTCAGTTAGAATAAGAAAGCAGACGAAAAATTTCACATAAATTAGCCACGCATCATTACGCATGCATAGGCTGTTGTGAAAGCTTGCTCTTGGTATTGCTTTAGACCAGTTTCCTTAAAGCTAATCGCAAGAGGATTCTTTTTCAGGCTCTCTTTGATCTGAGTTGGCGAAACCACTTCAACCTGCAAGTCGTTGATAAGTTGGATTGCTGCTTCTAGTTTAAAACCAACTGCGCCACCGGCGAATTTGCCTTTAGTTTGGCGCTGACGGATGACAACTTTTTCTACCTTGTAATCTTCAACTAGTTTGGCAAAAGAGAACTGGAACTTCTTCACTTCTTCTGTGCTATTCGCATTTCCAATTGAAATTTTTGCTACGCGGCAATCTGGTAAATGCATTACGCTGTCAGAATGATCAAGAAGACAGATAACTGCGTCGTTACCTTTTAGTTCTACACCACAAATTTTCATGTTTATACCTAGTTAGTAGTTTGGTCGCCATTATATAGACCTAACAAAAGTTAGCGACCTTTAAATTAGCGAGGGGGATCATCTGTTGAGAGGCCGGGAGGGACGTGGCCAGCGTGATTGCCGGCCTAACGATAATAAAATCTATGCTGGCATATGCATTAAAGGCACAGTTTTCCGCGTTGAGCCACACTGTCAATCATATAATCACCACGAAGGTTGCGATATACCACAGCATGCCAAACTTCATCATTTTCTAAAGTAAATTCAATGGCGTAGTTGATGCCATTCACGACCTGAGTTCTTACTTCATTCACTTGTTTCAGTCCAGAGGTGTTATTCATCTGGTACATTATAGTGTCTACTGCTTTTTGAGCTTCAGGGGTTAGCTCAGAAACGCTCCAGCCACCGGCAAGTGCTTCAGTGCGGCACATTGGGCTTACTAACATAGGCTCTTTCTCTGGCTGTATTGCATGGCTGCAGCCAGCTAGTACGGCGACAGCCGTTAGGGAAACCAAACATATTTTATTCATGATAACTCCTTCGCGAAATCGTTAACTGAGGTTATGTATTCTAAGTGAAATACAAAACAGAATATGCACCGAGTATAGCTTTTCGTTAGGTTTCAGTATAAAAATTAAGTCAGAAAAAAGCAGTTTTCAGTTCAGCATTAACCATCGCTTTCATCTCATCAATGAGCTCAAATATCAGAGTGGAGTCCTAGGGTAACTGTTGCCACTTATCAAGAGGAAAGCGGCAATTGAGCTATATTAATAGCAGTGATTTGGTCTTTGAAAAAGCTAACTGTTTGAAATTTTGTGTGTTGAGTTTTGGTGCAACGGACTTGGTATTTGAATTGCTTAGTTTAAACAGTGTCGATGGTATCTCGACATGGATAACGATAATGCTGAGAGCAGTGGATGCATAGGACAAGGAAATGAGGAAAGTTGGATTATTACTCATCATCTGTAGTGCACTTATCGGGTGTAGCTCGAAGTTTGTCTACAACAATATGGATTGGTTGTTGATCGAATACCTAGAAGATTATGTAGAGCTCGATAATGCGCAAGAAGATCTTGTAGAACGAAAAATTGAAGTCTTGAGTGAATGGCACCGCCGAGAAGAGATCCCACATTATATTGAGCACCTAGATGAACTTATGGCGATTGAACCGCAGAGTTTCACTATCGAGCAGTTACAAGCGCAGCAAGATAAGATACAACAGCACTCGTTTCGATTGGTCGCTCGAATTGCTCCTGAGATGTACGCTTTGGCCAGAGAGTTGTCGGATAGCCAAGTCGATGAATTGATGGACAACATCCGAGTAAGACACACCAAATATAAGAAAAAGTACCAGAAGCTGAGTGAAGTGGAAATCAAGGCACGCTATAAAGAACGTATTGTTGATAGTCTTGAAACTTGGATGGATGATTTAACCCAAGCCCAGTTGAAGATAGTCGATGATTGGGTCGATGAGCTCTATGTAACCACAGATGATTGGATCAACTATCAAACCAATATGCGTATCGAGATGAACTCACTGCTTGACCATCGACTTAAGGTGGCGAGTTTCCAGCCTCAATTTAATAAACTGATGTTTAACCCCGACAGTTTGTACCCGCCTCATCTAGAGGAAAAAATAGAGTACAACAAGAAAATTGGCAATCAGTACTTGGTTAGAGTCATCAACGCTATGACCGATGAGCAAACGGAATATTACCGTGCAGAATTACAAGATTGGAAAGATCTTGCTCAATCTGTTTTATAGACATCCTTACAAATGAGATCGCTGACTATTTGAACAATGACTTAAGCGGGTTAGAGTAAAGGATTGTTTTCTAACACAGTCAATAACATGGAATGGATTCTATTGTTTGGTGCGGGTGTCCTGGGAGGGATACTAAACAGCATCGCCGGAGGAGGGAGTTTTATTACCTTTCCTGCTCTTATGTTTGTTGGTGTGCCACCTGTCATTGCCAACGCGACTAATACCTTTGCCGCATGCGCTGGTTATATCAGTGGTACTTATGGCTTTCGTGACGACATTGCCAATACGGGGCATCGATTAACTCTCACAGTTGTCTTGAGTCTTATTGGTGGTGCTCTTGGCGCCTATTTGCTCCTCACCGTTTCAGAAACGCAATTCTTAACCGCTATTCCATGGCTTTTGCTTTTCGCAACCTTGCTGTTTTTGTTTGGTGAGCCGCTTAGCAGTGCCTTAAGCCGTCTATCTCAATCATCAAGTAATGGCTCAAAATTGGGTTTGGTTGCGATCTCCATTATGTTGGTTGTGGTATCAGCTTATGGCGGTTTTTTTAATGCAGGTCTTGGTGTGGTGGTATTAAGCTATCTAGTCTTGGCGGGTTACCGCGACATCAACCAAATGAATGGCCTTAAATTGCTGATTTCTTCATGCGTGTCTATTGTTGCGATTATCATCTTTGTGATTGATGGATTGATTGATTGGGAGCGAGGCGTGGCGGTGATGCTTGGAACCATATCCGGCGGCTATGTAGCAGCACGAGTGTCGCGCCAAATTGAACAGAAATACGTAAAAGGCTTTGTTGGTCTTTCGAGCATCCTAATGACGGTTTATTTCTTTATTGATACATATGCCTAGTATAAATAGTGAGCATTTGAAGGGGGTCACATGACAAGTTCTTTTGAGCTCAATTTAGGTTAATTTAGCTTCGAACTTGGCAGACTAAATACATCCAATAGAGGGCACTTAAATCCAGAAGTGAACCTTGTCAGATGTAGGAGGAATTATGGACAGAAAACTAGGCAGAGTGATGTCGAGCAGCCGAATGATTACCTTCATTGCTTTTCTTGCCGCGACGTTTGCATGGGTGTTAAATATGCCAGCGTTATTTACGGTGTCGTTAATCGCATTAGTGACCAGTGGTGTGTTGTATCTAAACGATAAGAGAAAAAGCGAAAAAAAGAGCGCCTAGCGGTGCTCTATCGATAGTTAGAAGAAACCCAATGGGTTAACGTCGTAGCTGATCAGTAAGTTTTTAGTATTCTGATAGTGGTCGAGCAGAAATACGAGATATAGAAAGCTGAAAAAGTAAAGGAGTGCGATGCACTCCTTTATTTATTGAAACCTAGCCGATTAACGCGCCTTGTTGCTGCGCTTGTTTTACCAAAGCCTGACGTTGAGCTTCCTTATCTGTTATTTTATTGTCCTTTGAAGCGTTTTGTTCCTCTACCTGTGGAACGAATACAAAGTACTTATTAATAGTCATCTTAAGAACCTCAATTTGTGTTATTTAACCATCCAGGTTAGGTTAGTCACCGATAGCCGCGACACGTATACGCGGTTCCTTGTTTAGGTTTCAAAAAATAGAGGATGCTAACTCAGTTAACATCCTCCATATACAACTTAATTATAGTAGGAGTAGCTGGGCTTAATAAATACCGTACTCCTACTTTTTAAGCGTTTTCTTACACGTCGTAAGTCGTAGACGCTGTGTCGCCGCCTGTACCAGTCCAGTTTGTGTGGAAGAATTCACCACGTGGACGGTCAGTACGCTCGTATGTGTGAGCACCGAAGTAGTCACGTTGAGCTTGCAGTAGGTTAGCTGGTAGGCGAGCAGTTGTGTAGCCATCTAGGAACGACAGTGCCGAGATAGTACAAGGCATTGGGATACCTGACTCTAGCGATTTAGCCGCTACTTTACGCCATGCAGTTAGGCTGTTTTGCAGGATGCCTTTGAAGTAGTCATCTGAACCTAGGAATGCGATGTCTGGGTTCGCTTCGTACGCGTCACGGATGTTACCTAGGAATGCGCTGCGGATGATACAACCACCACGCCACATTAGTGCAACGTTACCATAGTTTAGATCCCAGCCGTTTTCGTTTGATGCTTCGCGCATTAGCATGAAGCCTTGAGCGTAAGAGATGATCTTCGAAGCGAGTAGGGCTTGACGAAGAGCATCAACCCACTCTTGTTTGTCACCTTCAACTGGTGTAATTGTTTTGCCAAATAGCGATTCCGCTTCAACACGCTGATCTTTCAGAGCTGATAGACAACGAGAGAATACTGACTCAGAGATAAGCGTTAGTGGAATACCTAGGTCTAGTGCGTTGATACCTGTCCATTTACCCGTACCTTTTTGGCCAGCTGTGTCTAGGATCTTCTCTACTAGTGGCTCACCGTCTTCATCTTTGTAGCCAAGGATGTCAGCAGTGATTTCAACAAGGTAGCTGTCAAGTTCAGTCTTGTTCCAGTCAGCGAATACTGCTTGCATCTCGTCTGCAGACATACCAAGACCATCTTTCATGAACTGGTAAGCCTCAGTGATTAGCTGCATGTCGCCGTATTCGATGCCGTTGTGAACCATCTTCACGAAGTGGCCTGCACCGTCGTTACCAACCCAGTCACAACAAGGCTCGCCAGCGTCAGTTTTAGCAGAGATACCTTGGAAGATAGGTTTAACCGCTTCCCACGCTTCAGCAGAGCCGCCAGGCATGATTGAAGGACCAAAACGAGCACCTTCTTCACCACCAGATACACCAGTACCAATGAAGTGGATGCCTTTTTCACGTAGTGCAGCAACGCGACGGTTAGTGTCAGGGTAGTTAGTGTTACCACCGTCAATAATGATGTCGCCTTTATCTAGAAGTGGCGTTAGTGCTTCGATGAATTTATCAACAACTTCACCAGCACGAACCATTAGCATCACTTTACGTGGTGCTTCTAGCTTTTCTACTAGTTCTTCTAGTGAGTATGCACCGATGATGTTAGTACCCTTTGCTGGGCCTTCTAGGAATTCGTCTACTTTCGCAGCAGTACGGTTGTGAGCAACCACTTTGAAACCATGGTCGTTCATGTTTAGGATAAGGTTTTGACCCATTACTGCTAGGCCAATTACACCGATATCACCTTTCATTATTTCTCTCCAATTTTCCTATTTGGACGCTCGCATTAAGCGATTTTTGCTGCTGCGTCTGAATCTAAGTACCACTCCGTCTCACCAGCTTTAGACTGGATTTTCGCTGCAGGGTAAGGCAGCTCGTTTGCTGGAGTAGTATGAATTTCGTTTACGATCTCAACTTTACCTGCACCCAGTACAAGGTAGCTGATTCGTTTTGCGGCTTCTAAAACTTTAGCGGTTTTAGACACGCGAATTTGGCCTGATTCAGGATGAGTCGCCAATACGGATAGGTTCTCATCTTGATAGTCGGTTTGACCAGGGAATAGCGATGCAGTGTGGCCGTCAGCGCCGACACCTAGCAGGATCCAGTCGAATACTGGCGTGCCATTTTCGCATGGGATCACTGTTGCCATTTCTTCTGCGAAGCGTTTCGATTCAACTGCTGGTTCATCTTCACCACGAATACGGTGAATGTTCTCTGCTGGCAGGTTTACTTGGCTAAATTCTCTTAGTTTTGAGAACAAAAGGGCATTCGCTTCACCGTAGTTGCTCTCTGCATCATCAGGTGCCACGCAGCGCTCATCACCCCACCAGAAGTGTAGATTGTTCCACTGGATGCCTTCTGCGTATGGCGCTTTTGCCAGTAGCTTAAACAGCATCTTAGGTGTGCTGCCGCCAGACAGTGAAATATGCACTGGACGTTCAAGTTCGCTGAACGCTTTCATATCATTCGCTAGGCTTTCAACAACCTGCTCAGCGGTTTGGAAAATCTTATGATTGATCATAGTTCGCAGTAATCCGTATCTGTTAGGTTTTTACAAGGGAAACGCCATGCACGGTTATCACGCTGTAGCAAGTCGTCAGACTCTTTCGGTCCCCATGTGCCACAAGCGTAGCCAAATAGCGCTTGAGGGTCTTGTTTAAAATCAAGAATTGGTTGAACGTACGTCCAACATGCTTCTACCGCATCACTACGCGCAAACAGCGTCGCATCACCATTCAAAGAGTCAAGCAGCAGACGCTCGTAAGCTGTAAGCATTTGAGTCTCTTGAAGTGAGGCATAGTGGAAGTTCATTTTAACTTCTTTCGCGTGGAAACCAGCTCCTGGCTCTTTTAAGCCAAAGCTCATTTGAATGCCTTCGTCTGGCTGAATTCGAATGATCAGTTTGTTTTCTGGTGCGTTTTGACCAAATACAGGGTGCGGTGTCTGTTTAAAGTGGATAACCACTTCAGTCACACGAGTCGGTAAGCGTTTACCTGTGCGAACATAGAACGGCACACCATTCCAACGCCAGTTATTGATGTACGCTTTCAAGCCAACATACGTTTCTGTTCGAGAGTCTTCAGCAACACCTGGTTCGTCACGGTAATTAGGTAGGAATTCACCACGTACATCCGACTCTGTGTACTGACCAAGAACTAGGTTGTTACGTAGGTCATCTTCTTCAAGTGGTTTCAAACACTGCAGAACTTTTACCACTTCATCACGAATTGAGTCAGCATTAATTTGCGCTGGTGGCTCCATACCAACCATGGCGAGTACTTGAAGTAAGTGGTTTTGGAACATGTCGCGAACTGCGCCTGAACCATCGTAGTAACCGCCACGTTCTTCAACGCCAAGGAATTCAGCCCCTGTGATCTCTACGTAGTCGATAAAGTTACGGTTCCAAAGCGGTTCGAACATCGCATTTGAGAAGCGGAAAACCAGTAGGTTTTGAACCGTCTCTTTACCTAGGTAGTGGTCAATACGGTAGATTTGGTGTTCTTGGAAGTGCTCGTGAATTTCTTTGTCTAGCTTTTGTGCAGACTCTAAATCGTAACCAAATGGTTTTTCGATGATTAGGCGTTTCCAACCGTCATCTTCGTTATTCAGGCCGTGAGCGGCAAGACTTGCTGGTATTACGCTGTATAGACTCGGTGGCGTTGCGAGATAGAACAGAGTGTTACGCTGCTCGAAGCTGTATTTATCAGCAAGTTGGTCAAGACGTGCAGTCAGTTTACTGTAATCAGTGGTATCAGAGGTGTTGATGGCTTGGTAATGCAGATGATTGATAAAGGCATCTAGTGTTGCTGGCTCGGTTTTCTCCATTTCTTGGAGTGAGCGCTTTAGCTTTTCACGGTATGACTCATCACTGTATTCCGTACGACTCACACCAAGAATGGCGAAGTTTTCAGGCAGCTGTTTGTTTGAGTAAAGGTGATATAAAGCAGGGATCAACTTACGATAGGTTAAGTCGCCCGAAGCACCAAAAATTACGATGCTGCTGTTTTCTGGTATTACCATCATCTTTCCCTTAAAAACGAGGTAGTTAGCACTAATTTAGGCTGTTAGCGTATTGAGATGGTTCACCCTAACAACGAAACCTCAAATTATAAAACTGATACTGCCTATCAAATTGATAGGCAAAACCAAAAAAGCGTGCCAATTTCGAAAGCCTGAAATTTGTAAAAAACAGGTCTATTCGTTCATTTGGCAGCGTATTGTCTATGACTCTTTGACATACATCAACCTTTGAGAGGGCAATCGATTAAATAATGACTAATTTATGAGGTAAGTTATTGATAGGTAGGGAAAGCGTCTAGTTCAAAGAAACAATCTCTTTCTAGAGCTAATACTCAACATTGGATTGAGTTAGAAGTGAGATTTAAGAAATGTTTTGACCTTACGTATATGATCGTCACGATTAATCGCGCATATCTGATCTTCTGCAAGAAATAGCGTGGCATATTGTTTGTCTATCTTGTTTTCAAGGAACAATAGGTAGAGCTTAGGGTCAATGTGTCCAGACGTGGCCATCTCGGTCATTATACTGAGTGATTCTGAGAGATTTTTGGCTTTTTTATATGGGCGATCACTTGAAGTCAGTGCTTCAAACACATCAGCAATGGCCATGATACGAGCAGGAATCGAGAGATCTTCTTCATACAAGCCACGTGGGTAACCTAAACCATCGATGCGCTCATGGTGGCCTCCGGCAATTTCTGGAATGCTCTTAAGATGCTCAGGGTAGGGAAGTCGATTTAACATTGTGATGGTCTGTATAATGTGGTCGTTAATGATAAAGCGCTCTTCATCATTGAGGGTGCCTCGGCGTATCGAGAGGTTGTAGATTTCACCTCGGTTGTATTTTAGTTTACCGGGTTGTAAGACGAATTGTTCTTGCCACACATCTTTTGGGTTTACGTTCTGTGGCCATGGTACCTCATGTACCGCTTTGTCGGAGAGAACAGGCTCCATGACAGGTAATTCGACGGGTTCCCCTGCTCGTTGTTGTTCAATCCAGGATACGCCAAGTTGATCATCGAGTGTTCTTTTCCATTGATATTGGCTGATTGCCTTAATCCGATTAAGGGACTCATCATCCATAAACTCTCCGCCGATGTTACAATGTGCAACAAAGGCAAAGTCTTCATCGAGTTGTTGGTGTTTCTTTATTAACGCCTGCTTAAGCTGCTCACTATCTCCTTCACTATTAACTTGTTTTAAGTAATCAATTTCTGCTTGCGCCTTGATAAGTTCGAAGCGCATACGTACCTCGTGAATTCTGTCGTAAATTGTTTCCAGCTTGGTCGCTTTGTCGATGACGTATTCCGGCGTGGTCACTTTGCCGCAGTCATGCAACCAAGAGGCCAAATGTAGCGCTTCCCAATCAGTGTCACTCATGACAAATGTGGCAAAATATTGTTGGTCTTTGCATGCTGCTTGAGTCAATAATTTAGAAAGCTTGGGTACGCGCTGGCAATGGCTCCCTGTATAAGGTGATTTAGTGTCGATAGCAGAGGCGATTAGCTCAACGAACGCATTCAGCATTTCTTTTTGTTGGCGAACCCTATCGATGTTTTCTTTGGCAAGTTCAGCAAAGCTTAATAACTCTTTTAGAAAGGCGTGCTTGTCACTTTGCTCTTGGGTGATGGCTCGCTCATAACCAAGTAGCAATATACCGACCAGCTCTTTGTTGCGATTGATTAGCGGGAACAGATAAAAATCTGAGTTATAAAGCGTGTCGCGATAATTGGCGACGATATTATCGCTTCGGTTGAAGTGCAATACTTCACCTTTGGCGAGCTCTTTTTGAATCCAAGCGGTGGAGTGCAACAACTCATTAATATCAATTTTGAACGGAATGATGGCGTGGTTGGCGGAGGCTTCATAGTTACTTTCAACAGAGTCTTTACTGTATAGGATAATCGTCTCTGCTCGCGTGACTAAATAACTTTGATGAGTGATTGTTTTTGCCAACACAGAAAAGTCTTGGTTACTCGCAGTTTCGCGTAGTAAACCGAGTAAGTCGTGTAGAGTATGCTCCATCAACTCGATAGAGGTGGTTAAGTTTGCCACTTCTTTAATGACGCTTTTAGAGTAACGGGTTTTCTTGAAATCAAACCTCGCGATGCTGTCAGTTTGATGCATTAAGTTTTGCAGAGGATTTGCGAGCCTCTTCGCGACAATCCATACGATCAAAAAGCTCATTACCATTAGCGTAAATGCAACTTTGATCTGCTTGTCTCTCATAGAAAGTAGGTTGGCAAGCAGATCGTCTTGCGGGGTGGCTTCGGCAAGTAAGATTCGGGTGTGTTTATTTAAATTGACCGGAGTCAGCGTAATTGACCAATCAACTTGGTTTTCCTTCGTTTTTTCATAGAGTATTTGGCTAGATATTCTCCCCAGTACTTTAGCGAATAAGCTGTTCTCTATTTGAGTACGATTTTTTTGTTGATCGTCGCTGAGTGTAAGATCGCCTTGGTAGTGCGCTAGTACATTAAACTTGTTATCAAACAGGACCAATTTACTTGCTTCTGAGTAGCCGAGTTGCGCAATCTGTTCAGATAAAGAGTTTAGCGTAAAGTCAGCGCCTACCACGGATTTTCCATCGGCACTTCGGCGCGAGAAGGTGACTCCATTCGTTTGGAGAAAATAGAAGAAATAGGGCTCAGTCAAGCGAACTTCACCATCATTACTTGCGTTTTGAAACCAAGGTCGAGCTCTAGGATCAAACTGATTATCGTTGGTTTTATGGTAATCAAGAACCTTATAGCTACCATCAAGAAAATAGAAAATGTTCGCGCCAGAAGTATAGGTTTGGTTGATCATCAAGGTTGCTTTACTTGGCGCACCAAAACGCTCACGTTCGGCATTGGTTCTTAGCGGGCGAAATAAGGCTAGTTCACCTTTTTCATTTCCGTAATAGAGCGCGACGAGCCCTGGGCTACGTTTAAAAATGAGATTAAGATAGGTGAGAAAACGTACTTCTTTGTGTGGTTTCCTATTTCGTTCGACAACCTCGCTTAACGCCATAAAGTCGAGGGTGGTCAAAATGGGGCCAGTGTTGAGTTGGAATGTCGACTCTAATTGACGACTATTCTCTTCGCTGAGATCTTTTGCACTTCCGGCTAATAGTTCTTGCGCATGACGATAACTAATAGCGATGAGGACAGCGCCAACTAAAGTCGTCAGAATGAGAAATAGACTAGTAATATGGATACTGAGTGAATATTTACGTTTGCGCATGATCTTCCTTCAGTGGCTGACCTAATAATTATTAGTCGAAAATCATGAAAATGCATATGTTTAGTAGACTTATTACATATGGTTATTGTTCTGTTGGGGGAAGGGATTAATCGCGATAAGTTGTTTATAAGTCGAAACAAAATATCGTCAACAGGTGGTGATTTTTAAGTATAATCTCTTCTCCCAAGTGATTTACTAAGAATAAATACAATGAAAAAAATAATCCCAATTACCGCACTTGTAATGTCAGCACAAGTCTTCGCTAGCGACTTTGATCTCAAAGCCACTATGAAGCAGATGAAAATGGAATTTAAACAAGCAGCTCAAGCTGAAGAAATCACCGATATGCAGTCAGCGGTATCCAACCTATCTGACCTTGTCGAACAGTCAAAACGCGGTGATTACCCACCAGAAAAATATGATCTATACCAAGAAGGTTTTAATAAACTTTCTGTTGCGCTTGATTCTGTTGAAGCGAAGCTAGATGCGGGTGATCTCAATGCTGCGAAAGCAGAGCTGAAAATCGTTGATGACCTCCGTGTTGAGTACCACGACAAGCGTAATCCTAGTATTTGGAGTAAGATTTTCGGTTAAGTCGTTTATTGCCCTATAAATCGGCATGATCTAAGTTAGATTTTTTAACGAATTGGCTGAATTTGTTGCAAGATAGTTATATATTTTCGCTCAATTAATTGAGAGTGAAAATGATACGGACATCAAACTTTAAGCGAAGTATGCTGATCGCAAGTGCCCTTAGCTGGGTGCTTGTGACTTTGATGCCTGTTATTAATGCACATGGCTCCAGCGCAGGCGTTTGGGCGACCCTTTGTACTATTAATGGTTTTGAACTTGTTCAGGTTGAAGAAGGTAAGCCAGAGTTACAGAATAGTAAGCCGTGTCCGTTCAGCCATTTCTCGGTCTTTCACCAAGATTCACTTCCAACACCAACATATCTACGAAAGTCTTCGTTAGCAGTTGAAAATCCGTACACTTATTTGGCTCTAAGTGAGCGGTTCCAGATTGCTATACCTCGTGCTCCACCGTCCTATTCTTTCACTTAATCTAACAATCAAATAAAAAGGCTTTAAGCCACTTAAGTAAAGTTAATGCTCAGCAGCTAACCTTGAATTAATTCGAGTGGATGGCTTATGCGCACAAAAAGGAAGACAAAATGTTGGGTAGTCAAATTCAGACTGGGCCTAAGGGCTGTGCACGTGCGTCAAACGTTCAACTACAAAATAAGGCTAGGTACTTTCTCGTTTGGAGGTGGCACTTCTATGCGGGTTTTTTTGTTATCCCGTTTATGCTGATGTTAAGCCTGACTGGCATAGTGATGCTGTTTGATGATGAAATTGAACAGCTCAGATATCAAGAATTGATCAGCGTGGAAAAGCAAGTTAAACAACTACCGATATCTACTCAGTTAGAAGCGGTAAAAGAGGCCTATCCTAATGCGTCAATCACGCAGGTCATCGTCACGGAAGAGCCTACTCACGCGAATCGGTTTAATGTTCGTTTGGCGGATGGAAGCTCGATCTTTGCGACTGTTAATCCATATACCGCCAAAGTATTAGGGCAAATAGATCGAAGCGATAGCTGGTATCAATTGGCCAATGAGATTCATGGCACTTTGCTGATCGGTCAATGGGGGGACTATCTAATCGAAGTCTCTGCGAGTTTAGGTATCCTATTGCTGATCAGTGGTATTTATCTCTGGTTGCCTAGAGACAAGGCATCGAAAGCGGGTTTTCTAAAAATTCGCTTTGACAGTGGTAGCCGTATTTTAATGAAGGACTTACACGCTAATCTAGGCGGTACGCTTTCAGTTATCTTTTTGCTATTTTTGTTATCGGGTCTTGCTTGGGCTAGCGTGTGGGGCGCGAAAATGGTTCAGGGCTGGAATACGTTTCCGACTTATTACACTTGGGGCGACAAACCGCAATCGACACAGTTACATCAGCATCTAAATCATGGCAGTGAAGAGGAGATGCCGTGGAACTTAGAGTTAGCGCCAATGCCAGAATCCGATCCGCACCATGGGCATCAGCAACAGGAATCAAGCCAAAACAAGTACGATGCCAGTCGTTCAATTGATATTGATACCATTGTTCTTAAAGCTGAGCAGCTTGGCCTGTCGCAGTATCGCCTATTCTTACCTCAGAGCGAGACGGGAGTTTACACCATTGCTGCCAACTCAATGGCTGGTGATGTTGTTGACCCTCGCCGTGATAGAACAGTGCATATTGACCAATATACTGGGCAGACACTGATTGATGTGACATGGGATGATTACAGTATTATCGCCAAGTTAATGGCTGCTGGAGTATCGCTACACCAAGGTGATTTAAGCGCAGTTAACAAATGGCTGAACGTGTTCTTCTGTGTTGCTTTTATCACAGTAGCGATTACCGGCGCTTGTATGTGGTGGATGCGACGTCCGGCAAGGCAAAATAGGCTTGGTGTACCTGCAAGGTTTGAGCAAGAAGGCATGTGGAAAGTAGGCTTAGCCACATTAATACTGATTGGCGTGTTATTCCCCTTAGCTGGAGTGACAATTGTGGTTGCAATGCTGATCGATGCTTTATTGGTGCAGAAAAGTGACAGACTAAAGGAATACCTTTCATCATAACCATTTGTTAATCGAATAAGACGGCTGCCAGCATTGATGTAGGTAGCCGTTTTGTTTGTTTTTACTGCGATAAAACTGATTTATAGCAAATTTTCTTGTTGGAGAAGGCGTAGGATGATCTCTCATGCAAAAAGGCTAGAACCATAAAGTAACAAGAGAAAAAACTATGAACGAATTAGTAGAACGATTTTTGCGCTATGTGACTTTTGATACTCAATCAAATCCAGCCGACTCAGGCTGTCCTAGCACTGCGGGGCAAATGATGTTTGCTGAGTTTCTAAAGCAAGAATTAATTGACATGGGGCTATCCAATGTATCGCTCGATTCAAATGGCTACTTAATGGCAAGGTTACCGAGTAACGTTGATTATGACGTTCCTGCTATAGGTTTTATCGCACATATGGATACCGCTCCAGATGCTTCTGGGAAAGACGTAAAGCCACAAATTATTGATGATTACCAAGGTGGCGATATTGCGTTAGGCAAGGGGGATGAAATTCTGTCTCCGATTCAATATCCAGAGCTGCACAAGCTTCATGGTCACAACTTGATTACTACCGATGGTACCACGCTATTAGGCGCGGACAACAAGGCAGGTATTGCTGAGATTTTGTCTGCGATTTCAGAGCTGATCGCTAATCCAGACATACCTCATGGTGATATCTGTGTTGGCTTTACGCCAGATGAAGAAATCGGGCGCGGGGCGAACCTTTTTGATGTAGAGAAGTTTGGAGCTAAGTGGGCGTACACCATTGATGGTGGTCCAGTTGGCGAGTTGGAGTTTGAAAACTTTAATGCCACTAGCGCTGATGTCATTTGTCATGGTGTGAATGTTCATCCCGGTACAGCTAAAGATAAAATGATCAACTCAATGAACATTGCAGCTCAATTCCAAATGATGATGCCGGCAGATCAAACCCCAGAGACTACGGCAGGATACGAAGGTTTTTATCATCTAAAATCCGCTGAAATGTCGGTTGCTCGTAGTGAACTAGGTTACATCATTCGCGATTTTGACCGAGAGGCACAAGAGCAACGTAAGCAGTTTATGGTAGATAAAGTGACTGAGTTGAATGAAAAGCTAGAGAAGGGCAGAGTTGAATTGATTCTGACTGACAGCTATTTCAATATGAAAGAACAAGTTGAACCGTTCCCTCATGTTATTGAGTTGGCAAAACAGGCGATGATAGCATGTGATGTAGAGCCTCAAATTAAACCGATTCGTGGTGGTACTGACGGAGCAAGACTCTCATTTATGGGCTTACCATGTCCGAATATCTTCACAGGCGGATATAATTTCCATGGCATTCACGAGTTCATTTCAATTGAAGGTATGGAGCAGGCGGTAAAGGTAATTGTGACACTGGCAGAAAAAACCGCATTAAACTATCGATAAGTAATACCCAAAACGCTGATATTTAGCAAAAAATCATATACATTTATAGTTATTGATTGGACTGCTAGGTATCAGCATGAAAAGGATTTTTTTACTCGTTTCCCATCTTGGTTGCATCGCCTTGGGTTTCTCCTTAGGGGTATATGCTCTACCTATTCTTACCCAACCACCTTCCCCAAGCATGACTGAAGTGCAGGACGTTACTAATCAAGCACTTTATACCGCGACGTTTCAAAAGGATCGTCAAGACAGTGACTTTTTACACTGGGGGGAGGGTTCTGTCTCTATCAGTTCGCAGCAAGTTGCGTTCTTAGGGAAACTGGCTCCCGGTCCCGACTACAAACTCTACTTTTCCCCGACCTTCGTTGAAACCGAAGCTGGATTTAATGCTAATAAAGAGCAGATGATCCAAGTTGGCGAAGTGAAAAGCTTTGATCGTTTTACGGTTTCTTTACCAGAAGAGTTTCCACTTAAAGATTACAACACGGTTATCGTTTGGTGTGAAACTTTTGGCGAGTTCATAACGTCAGCTCGATATAAATGACCGAAATGTAGGAATTTTCTGAGATTTAATGTGGCTAAATTTATGTGGCCTGACATTTTTGAATAGTTTGCGAAATTCGGGTAGTTTCTTTCAAAACACTGACATTTGGTTAGTGCTCGAATCGATAATGCGTGACTTGCTCAACGGCTGTACATCTCGTCCAATAATAAATTTCAGTGAGAATAGCAGCGCGCTCAAATAAGGATAACATCGTTTTGTTTAACTCGTTTAGTTCAAAACTATACATATATCTTTCGTTGCTCCTCTCTTTGGTGTCTATGCAGGCTCATGCTGCAGATATTAAGGTGTCGGTTTCTCCTACCACGGCGACTTATCAAAACGGTCAGAGCATTGATTACACTGTCACTGTAAAGAACACAACGGTGAAAACACTTCGAGACGTCTCGATTAAAGGTCCGCTTTGGGATGTGCAAGCAGACGGTGAAGCTGGAAAAGTAAAAGCATTTAGCTCACTAACCATTTTACCTTCAAGCAGTTGGGGATCTAATTCGGGCAACTTTGCCACAAATGATACAAACCTTGATGTAAGTGATGCGGTACTTTTGCCATTTGGTAGCATTGATTTTCTAATTCAGGCAACCGTGAGTAATGATGTCGTTGGTATCATTGAACTGGGCGATACGGTAGTCGAAGCAGATATTGACGGTGATGGGAGTGCAGAGACTTTTACTCCTTCTAGCAAGAGTATTTTCAATCCTGTCCCATATCAGTATGAAATGAATCTTTCAGTCGACAAGTCTGAGTATCAAGTGGGAGATTCGCTGACCTATACGTTAGAAGTGGTCAATACTGGTAGTTACTTAGTACAAAACCTTTCGATCGAGCAGTTATTTGCGTCACTCAGTGTTGAGGATATGAGCGGTGGTACTTCTTCACCATTTTCTAGCGTTGAGATTAGTGGCAAAAAGTCTGGAAGCCTAAGTGATTTGGGCTCGTTTGCAGCTAGCGGAGATCTGAACGTTACTGGTGCTTCTATCGATGCTGGAGGTAAGCTTACCTATACGATTACAACCACAGTAAACAACAATGTAGTAGGGGATATCATCACCTCGGCGCAAAGTCGTACTAAAGATGGTGTTGTTGATAGTAATGAACGGACCACTCCTCCTGCCCAGCCTCAAGTATCCATTGAGCACACCATTAATAAAACAAGTGCATATTTGGTTAATGGTGAACGTGTATTCGCTGTTAAGGTAAGTAATACAGGTTTAGGTATCGCGTACAACTATCACGTTAAACAAAACATCGCCGAACTTATCTCTAACTTAGGCTTAGGTAACAACCAGAAGGCAGAACACGATTCGACAGATGTTAGTGGTAACCCATTTGGTAATTGGAACATCGATGTAACGGATGCTGGGGCCAATAGCCAATCGCGTTACAAAGATAGTGGTACTCAAGCCAATGTCTCTTTTGATGACACAGTTTCTTTATTCCCCGGTGAATCTATTACGTATGAAGTAAAAGCGACGATCTCACCCGTTGCTATTGGTGTGGTCCAAGGTGCAAATGCAGGTGTGTATGATTCAACCGATGCGCTGATTCAAGATGCCCAGATCGCGGAATCTTTCACTGCCGAGAGAACGCTCAATGTAAACGATCCAGAAATCAAAATTGTGAAAACAACGAAGGAGTCTGAGTACATTCCGGGTAATAGCGTTGAGTATGAAATTAAAGTGTCTAACTCATCATCAAAGTATTTCGCCAATAATTTGCAAGTGGTTGATGATCTTACCTGTATCCAAACTGAGCAGGCAGCTGGAGCAGGCCAAGGCTTAGCGTTTAAACGTTGGAAGCTTGAACCTAGTAGTCCTGAAGATGATCTAGGTACTGATCCCGGTCAATACAACTATGGTAGCTGGACTACCTCTCCAGTGACAGTGTCACCTGACATTGCTCCAGGCAAAGAAGTGACTTATAAATTAACGGCTGAGGTAAATGACGCTAGTGTTGGTTTGATTATTGATAATAATCCAGCATGTTCCGACAATGTTACCGAAGAGGGCTCAGGTGTTCAGATGCCTGAAGATAACTTGCGAGCAAGTAAAGATGTAGATAGTCGTTATTACTCTTCGGGTGACGTTTTAACTTATACCATTCGCGTTGACAATGATGGTGAAGGTTTCGCTAACCAAGTACAGGTTATTGACGACCTAGCTTCAGTTCAGACAGTTAATATCTATGGGGACGTGATCGGTGCATTCGACAGTTGGGAAATCACTGCGGACGGATACCACGCAGATGGTTCGGCAGCGACAGCAACGGATACGGGTATTACTGGAACGCTCTCTAGTCCTAATATCCTTGATGTTAAGGCAACGATTGAGCCTCACTCGTACGTAATTTATACCATAGCTGCGAAAACCAACCCATTAGCCAATGGTCATATTCAAAATAGTGTGACAGTCGATAGTTCTGTTTATGCCGATAGAGGTTCCGATCCGCGTGATTTTAATATCGATCTGATCAAAGAAGTAAAAACAAATAATGATTCGGGCTTTCACTCTGAGCAGACGAGTTACTCTAAGATGGAAAACGAAGTTACCTACCGTATCCGTCTACGTAACGAAAAAGGCAATGGTTATGCGACGAATGTAAAAGTGAAAGATACAATATCAGCGATAGAAGCAGGGATCTTAGAGCCAGACAACGCATCGAAAAAAGTATTTTCTTCTTGGACTATCAGCGCGGAAATAATTTCCGATAATCCGCTATTAAACGGCAACAGTACCTATACCGATGTAGGTAAGTTTGAAGATAACAAGGATCTAGACACTGTTGCACAAATTGCTCCGAATGTTGAAGTCGTCTATACAATTGTTGCGCAAATTGACCGCAGTAATAGTGATGAAATCATCTACAAGAGGTTTTCAAATGCCGCAATTATTGAGACGCCTGATTCAGATTCGCAATCAGGCATGCAAGACGCGGCCTCAGTGTATCCGAAAGCGCCTAATGTTGTTGTGGTGAAAACGACTCACGAAAACGAGTTTGTTCCGGGTCAATGGGTTGAATTTGACGTTACTGTGTATAACCGTGGTGCAGGTTATGCCAATGAAGTTCGAGTTAAGGATGACATTCAAAGAATGAATGTTTTTTCTGAATGGACGATTTCCTCGGGGACAGATAAAAACAACTCACCATATAAAACAGGTAGTTACCCAGACTCTAAATCGAACTTCCCGGATGACGGTAATATCAATACTAAAATCGATATTGACCCTCAAACTAAGCAAGGGATGGGTTTTGTTACCTATAATATTCGCGGTTTAGTAAAGAGTGATTATGCCAAAGATGAAATTTCAAATACCGTTGAAATTCATGATCCTGTTAATAATCTTGACCAATCTGCTAGTGCAGAAATTGGTGGGAGCGGCGGCGATAAGCTTAATGTTTCTATTGTAAAAACTGCCGATACTACACGTTTCGTCCCAGGTGAAGATGTCACCTACTTTATTTATGTGCAAAATAACAGTGAGAACACCGCCGAAAATTTGAAGCTGGTTGACCCGCTCAGCGAGATTAAGTCGGTACTGGCTAACGAGAAGAACAATCGCATCTTGGATTTCGAAGACCAATCTCCGTTTGAGTATTGGGAGTTCGACTATGGTGATGGTAGCGGTTGGCAAGGCCAGACAACGGATGACCTCATTTATCCATTAGGTGATGTTAATACTTCGTTTTCACTTGCAGCAGGAGAAACTCGACTTTTCAAGATTAAAGCACGGGTGAAAGACAACCTTGTAGGCTCTCGTTCAGCAGCTGGTTTTATCGAACCGATCATAGCTAACGACGCCTACATTTTCCGTGATTATAAGCAGGTCGATGAACAGTCTCACGTCTCTCATCATGAAATGGAACGCGCTGAAAGTGGCGGTAGTATGACACGAGAGTTGTTGGTCAATGGTAAGAAAAGTGAATTCTACGCACCGGGTGATACGCTTACTTATAAAGTTAAAGTTAGCTCAAATATTGGTTACTACAACAACCACCGCGTAACTGAAAATATTCAAGGTGTGAATGTCCTATTACTTGATGGTTCAAGTGCCAACCCATTTAACGACATCTTCTCTGTCGCGGTGGAGAAAGAAGACAGTGATGGGGGCGATGGTACAACTGATGGTACTTTAGATGGTGTTGTAAAAGATAATGAAAATATCACTACGACTATAGACGTAGCGGGTGGTGATCATGTGTTGTACACCGTTGAAGGGGTCGTGCGTGAAGATGCGGTTGGAGATATCACGATCGGCGGCATTACTATTGAGCCTTATGATTATCACTTAGTGTTCGCAAAAACGGTAGACCAGAAAAACTATCAACCAGGGCAAGAGTTAACGTATCACCTGCGTATTACCAATGATGGTAAAGGAGGTGCCTACAATATTCCTATCGAAGATAAACTGTCGGTGATTAAAACTGAATTACTGGATGGTAGTCAAGGAACTGCGTTCCCGAGTGGCTGGGCTATAGAGTCTAAGGTACTAAGCGGAAGCGCTCATGCAGAAGTCGACCTAGATGGTACGATCAAAGATAACCAAGATATTCAAACACATATTTCAGTGCCTGCAGGTGAGACGGTAGATTACACTGTCACAGCGGTAGTCAATAACGAGGCTGTAGGTAACATAGTCAACTTGTTCAAAGTCGATGGTGATACCGTAAGTGCAGAGTCGAAAGCCGACACAGAAAAATATAGCTTCTCTAAACAGGTAGTCCAATACCTTGATAAAGATGGAATTACTGAACTTACCGGGGGCTACACGCCGGGCGGGTATATTGTTTACGAGATTCTATTAGAGAATAAAAATAACGTTCACCTAAAAGACATAAAAATTACCGATGACATTAAAGGTATCTCAACCGATTACTTTGACGGTACAACGGGTCAAGCGTTTGATTCGTGGAAAATAAAGTCAGAAGTAGATTCAAGTGGCTTATCTGATTCTGGTACGTTTAGCGACAACAATAATATCGATACTGAGTTTAGTATTGCTGGTAATAACTTTGTTGAAAGTGGGACTTTTGTTAAATATACCATTACCGCAAAAATCTCTGAAAAAGCAGTTGGTTCAATCCAAAACAGTGCCAAGGTCGATAAAAAGCATAATCTAACGTCGGAACGTTCAGATATGCTACCAGCAGAGCTTAAAAAACTTCACAAAGCCTATACGGATAACAGCTTTTCAACGGTGAAGTCAGCCTTCAATCATTTACCTGATAGTCAGAAAGTCGTTTATAAACTGCGTTTAGAAAACCAAGGTAAAGGTACAGAGTACAACTCATCGTTATTGGAACAGTTTACTACATTAAAAACGAAGATCGCTCAAGATGCAGCAGGTGAAAGTGATGATCAACGTGGCGTGGTCTATGAACCGGCGAGTTGGACTATCACCGCAACAAAATCTAGCGAAGTAACAACTATTATCGGTGGCTACACAGGTGGTTCTAATATTGATATCGATATTCCTACCTTATCGATTGCAGCCGGAGGTTGGGTTGAATTTACCATAGAAGGCCAGATCCGTGATGATGCGATGACCGCAATTACAATTACACCTAAATATAACGGTTCGGGTTTTGGTAAGTCTCAAATTAAGCCAGACCACTCCAACTTAGATGTCAGTAAAGAGATTATATCTATCGGTGGTCGACCTTACTCTAAAGGTGATACTTACAAGCCAGGTGAAGAGGTTGTGTATCGATTCACGGTTGAAAATACGGAACCAGTTTGGCGCGACAATACGGTACTAAAAGACGTTCTTTCAAATGTCACGGTTGAAGTTATTGGCGGCAGTGAAGAGCAAGCGTTTACAGTGACTGATATTTCGCATGACATCACGGCTGGCATTGATAGTGACATTGATACTTACCTACCGAGTTATGATCGAACTGGAGATCTCGACCTGACTGCGGATATCGCGCCGGGTGAGAAAATCACCTTTACGATTAAAGGCACAATCCGTTCGGATGCGCTAGGTGAAATCAGTGCTAACTCTGCAACAGGTGGTGACCATACGGTAGATACGGATGTGATACCGCCTATTGCGCCTAACTTAGTATTCGAAAAGTTGGTAACCAATACTACTGCAGATGGCGGTAGCTGTTCGTTCCCATCGAATACAGGTGCAGGTTGTGAATACAACCCAAGCGGACAAGTTAACTATACTATTTCTGTCGAAAATACTGGTGAAGGTATTGCCAACGATATTGCGATCATAGACAAACTCAACTCGATTGTTACCTCCACTGGAGCAAAAGCGTTTGGTAGTTTATCAACAACTGTACTTGAGCAACCAAGTACAGATCGTTTCTCTATCTCGGGTGATTACTCTGGTAGTAAGCCTCTCGATGCGAGGTTTGATTTAATGCCAGGCGACAAAGTGGTCTTTGGTTTGTCAGGCACTGTTGATGGCGATGCAACCGGTACGATTACCAACGTTGCTACAGTTGATGGTAAAGATTCTAATGCCGTTGTTTTAGGACAAGGTGATGCAGAGATTCTTGCCGCTAAGAGTACTGATACGCCGACTTATGTTCCGGGTGGCGAAGTACGCTATACCATGTTTATTATCAACAAGGCAGATACCAATGCGGATGTCAAAGTAGAAGATGCGATCTCGAAGTTCTTAGTCGAAACAGCAGACGGCACTTTGCAAACCGCATTGAAGTCTTGGAATACAACTGCAACGTTTGTGAGCAATATAAGTGCTGTTCACAATGACGCGAGCGCAATCCAAACGACAGGTGATATTGACGCGATTGCTAAGTTGGGTGCAGCTACACCGACAGAACCTACGATTCTAAAAATTGATGTAGTTGGTAATGTTCGAGATGATGCTGTGGGCAAGTTTGGTAACATTCTGTACGTCGACAGTAAAGAAATCAATCTGAAGCAACAATATATATATCCTGAGCCGGGCAGCGTATCGGTGAGCAAAGAGGCATCTATTTCACCCGCTGTTTATGCGCCGGGCGATAAGATAGGCTTTGATATTACGATCGAAAATACTGGTGTTGGTTACTTACAAAACTTAACCGTTGAAGACTTAGTTAAGGAAATTGGCAGTGACGTAGTAGGAAGCCCTCGACCAGGTAGAGTGTTTGATTCTTGGGATAGTGCTAGCAGCTCTATAACGATCGTCGATTCTGGTGCAAGTGCTTCATACACTATCTCGCAAACAGCCTTCAGTGATGCCGACGGCTTTAAAGGTGAATACCAGTTAGCGCCAGGGTCGAAGATTCAACTGCATCTGGAAGGCATTGTTAAAAACAATGTAATCGGCGAAATCACCAACAAGGTAAGTGTTGCTGCCAACGGCGTTAATCAAGTGACTGATAGTGCAACTTATTTACCGATTGATGCTGAAGTGACAGTGTCAAAAGAAGTAGATAAAAACGTTTACCAAGCTGAGGACGAGCTGGTTTATACCATTGTACTAACCAATACTCAGCGTGTCTGGGCAACAGATGTTCATGTGACTGACTTTGTTAACCGTATTAGTGCTGAAACAATTTACGGTAATGAGATATCTGTCTTTAAGCCCGGCACAATTGATATCAGTGCAACGTCGGCTAAGGGCACAACAGTGCTTCCTGCACTTTCAGGTGAGTACATCAATAACATGGTTGATATTGCGCCTGAAGATGTGGTGACAGTCACCATTAAAGGCACATTAAAGCCTGAGATTATCGGCGAAGTGAAGAACATCGTGGATGTCGAATATGACGGTAAATCATTGTCTGATGAAGCGATAAGTAAACCACTAGTGCCTGCAATTTCGGTGGCAAAGACGCCGATTGAAGAGTACTACACACCAGGCTCAATCAACGGTTTTGTCATTACCATTGAAAACAAAGATGCGGCCTTTGCCAACGATATTGAGTTGGAAGATCTCATTTCAAAGATCATGGTCGAAACGGTTGATGGTGTTGATAAGCCGGCCTTTAGTCGTTGGGAGTATTCATTTAAAGCCAATGATCCTATGACGACGGTTGATTCTAGTGGCAGTTATGCATGGAATAGTGATATCAAGAATACGATCGATTTAGCACCGAATGACACCATCACTTTCACTATTCGTGGCGAAATTGATAGTCGCGCGATTGGTGACATTAATAATATTGCTAACGTGAAATACGATGGTAATGACAGTTCAGTAAACGCAGTGATTAAGCCGAAGCCAGCCGATATTACAGTGACGAAAACAGCGGATAGAGAGTTTTATCAAGCTGGAGAGCCCGCTCAATTTGTGGTTACTGTCAGCAACCAAGGTGATGGCTTTGCTGACGATGTGACTATTAAAGATATCATGAATGATGTTTTGGTTACTTTGGTTGATGGTAGCACTGGAACTGCGTTTGAAAGCTGGAAGATTAAGACTCAGCTCAGTGATATCGACTCTAGCCTGACGGTGACACCAAGTGGCAACAATCCAGATATCGATACTCTTGCGGATATTGCGCCAAATAGTACGGTGACGTTCACCATTGATGGCATAGTTAACCGTTATGCGACAAGCGACATCTTAAATAACGCCACGGTTGATTTCGGGACTGAACCGCAAAAGAGTGCTGATGCGTTAATCAAACATCGACCGATTTCTTTGAAACTAGAAAAGTTTGTTGGTGAAACAGGCTCAGACACTGAAATGACCTATGAGCCTGGGAAACCAGCAACGTTTAGAGTCATCCTAACCAACCAGAACGCGGCGTTTGTCGGTGGGATTCAACTGAAAGATCTGTTGGGTTCACTGGAAGTGGATACGGTCAATGGCGTTCGTGAGCCTGCACTGGAGTCTTGGTCGATCAAGGTTAATAAAGGCAATGAGTTAACGACTATCTCGCCAGACCCAAGTGGTCGCAACCGAGAGGTTGATTCTACGGTAAACCTTGCACCTAATGACGTGTTAGAACTTGTTATTACAGGTCAGGTGAACAACTTCGCTAACGGCCAAATCGATAACAAAGCGAGTATGTTGGCTAACACTGGGCGAGTAGATCGCTTTACAGCAGTGGCAAGTCTATTGCCTGAGCCTGACAATGTCATTATCACTGAAGAAGCGGATAACCCTATCTACACAGCGGGTGAGCCTGCAACGTTCCGAGTTAAACTGTTCAACGACAGTAAAGGCTTTGCCAATGATGTGGTATTGAGAAGCGCTATCTCGCGCATGAAAGTGCAGACTAAGCCTGATTTGTCGACTGGTGACAGAGAAGCGGTAAGTGCGTTTACCGATTGGAAAATCGAAGCGAAGAGCAGTGACCCTCGTTCGAACATCAACGCAGGTACTCTGTCAGATAACAATGATATTACCATCGGCGGCGATATTGCTCCGGGCGATACGGTAGAGATTGTGATTACTGGTACAACTGACCCACGTGCTATGGGGGAGATCGTCCATACTTCGTTTAAGATTGATGAATCAAATTCCGGACCAGCGCCAGCGCCATCAACCAGAGATGCACGAAATGCGAATATCGAAGCGGTACGTGCAATGATCACACCGAGAGCCGTAAGTTTTGCCATCGATAAAACCACTACCAAGGGTGAGAATGCGCAATATACCAATGAGGATTCCGAGCTTACTTACGTATTGAAAGTTAGTAACCAGGGCTCATCGACCATTACAGGAACTAAGATGGTCGATGAAATCAGTAAGCTTGCAGGCACTAGCGGTAACCCTCTGTTCACATCGTGGAAAATGAGCATTGTTGAATGGCCAACTGGGCAAAATAAAGGTGAGTTTACGGATAAGGACCTGTTACTACCTGACAGTGGACCTTCGTTAGACTTACTGCCTTACATGGGCAATGGTTATGAAATCACCATTACTGGCCAGTTAAATAAAGGCTTGGATGACAATATAACTAATACCTTTACTGTGACGGATCCAGCAACAGGGATCAGTGCTTCTGATGATGTAACCATCCATGTGAAGAAATTTGCGGATAATGAAGGTGAGTTAGAAGTTACCAAGCAAGCACAACAAACCGACGCTCAAGTTGGTGACGTGGTCGAGTACGAAGTGACTATCTTCAATAACAATGAATCAGAGTTTAAAGATGTCAAACTTGTCGACCGTTATCCGTCAGGCTTTGCGTACGTTCCCGGTTCTACTGAGCTAGTAAACAGTGGTCCGGATGGTGAGTTTGATACTGGCGATGATGTGATAAAGCTTGATGACCCTGCGGTAACAAACAGCTTAACCTTTAATGTTGGGGACATGTTAGCGCATAGCAACGGTGAGAAAACCATTACTGAGAAAGTGCGCATTCGTTACCTGTTAAGGGTTTCCGTCGGAGCAACATTTGGTAAATATGTAAACTCAGCGGTGGCAATGTCTCCTCCAGAAGGTCAAACATCGGGAGCATTGGAAGAAAAATCCAACACGGCGACAGCGACCGTTGAAGTATTGCCGGACAAAGTTTTCGATACCGCATCAATCATAGGTAAGGTATTTGAAGATCATAACCAAGATGGATTCCAGGCAGATGCAACTGCGTTTGATGTGATTGTTACGGCCAACATCTCAGACAATGATTACATCAGTGGTACCACTGTGGTGATTCAAGATGGTAGAGAAATTCGTCTTTCTGATACCGAACATCTTGCATCGGAAGAAGAGGCTGATACATATCAACACAACTATTCCCACGATAGTCGTTCGAATAGTAAACAGAAGCAGTATGATTCTGCGTTAGTGAAAGGGTATGAGATAGATGAGCTATTTGGCCTGTCTCAAAACCGAACGCTACCAAAGAGTAACAAGGTGCTGTTCCAGTTTGAAACGCGCAGCGACAAAGGATTCATCTTTAGCGTGGTAACTGATTCTGGTAGCCGAATCATGTTTGATAGAAGCGGTGAAATTACCAGCCATTATGTCGATGATAAAGAAGAAGGGCTGTCGGCTGAGAACCTAAATGTTACGCGCAACCTATATAGAGATGGTGACCATTATCTATGGGAGATTGTGATAGAAAACAAAGGTATCTATGAAGATGGCATTCCTGGCGTTCGCCTACTGACTGTTGAAGGTATTGTTATCGAAACGGACCAATATGGGCGTTATCACGTGCCTGATCAGTGGGTTCTCGATAAGAAAGGTAAGAACTTCTTAGTGAAAGTCGATACCGACTCGTTACCGACGGGAATGAAGGTCATTAGTGAAAACCCACGTGTTCAACGAATTTCACCTAACAAACTAACGAAATTCAACTTTAGTGTTGCGACAGAGGAAGAGTAATTCATGCTAAATCAGACAAATACAAAGAGTGAATCAGTATGAATGCACTAAAGTTGAGTCGTATTGCTATCTGCGTCGCTGCGGCTATTCCTGCAGTCGTTGCTGCAAAAGATACCAGTAAACTAGAAAAGCTTGATACGGATACCACAGGTATTGAAGCCGAGTTACATCAGCAAGAAGATAGTTCGCGAATTTATCTTAAAGAAGGGGCGATTTGGGCGAGCCGTGATATCACTCGTTTTGAACCGGTTCTGGATGTGAGTGTTGGTGATGAGCTAGAAGTAGACCAAGGGAAGCTTGCCGGTAGCGTTAACTTCACCATTAGTTCGAACTACAGCTACTACATGAATCGCTACCAGATCGAAATTTACCGTGGGCGCGATCGCTCATTGTCACAGCCTTTAAAAGTTCTTACTGGTACAGAAGTCGCCAATGATATCGATATTGAATGGGACGGTACGACGGATGTTGACTACCAGTTTAATGTTGGTGAGCAGCTTCAGTTCCGCTTTAAAGCGTGGGATAAAGACGGCAACATGGATGTCACTACTATCGGTGTCATGAATCTGGTGACAAAAGATTCTGAAATTGAGCTTGATCGTAACGATAGCGAAGACGACCTCTCGCGCAGCTTTGGCCGAGCTAAATTGATGCGCCATAACATCCCAACTAACTCTGGTTTGGCGAAATTTATTGGCACAGGGTTAAAAGGCGTCGATAAAGTTGTTATTGGTGAGGATGAATTTGATATTGAAGATGGCGAGCTGTATGCAGAACAGTTCTTGCCAGCGGACGCGTATATCTTTCCAACCAAAGTGGTGTTTGATAACGGTGATGAGCGCCGCTATCAGCTTTATGTACGTATTCCGGATACCTATTACGCTCAAGCCGGTTTGGCAGATATGTATATTGGTAAGAACCGAGTTACCGGTGACAGCGGTGCACTTGGTGTTAACGATCAATACCAAGACGACGTCTACAACCAAGGGCGCATTGCTTATTTCAGCCAAGGTAAGTTCGGTGACAAGCTGCGCTTGACGACACACTTTGATAGTAAAGATGGTCAAATCAAAGACATCTTTAAACATCCTTTCGCTGCTGACGATTCTGATGTGTTCGATATTCTAGAAGATGATGACGAACTCTATTACGGTGACTATGGCGATGGTGCGAATATCCATAAAGTGGTCAACACCAAAGGTAAAGTCTACTTCGATCTTGAATATGATAAGTCTCATGCTCTTTGGGGTAACTACAACACCGGAATTACTGGCACGGATAACAACGATTACAACCGAAGCTTGTATGGTTTTAAGGGCGATTATCGTACCCGTTCTACTACCAAGTTTGGCGATGACCGATTAAACGTTGTTGGCTTTGCAGCCTCTGCTGATTCATCATTTGCTCACGATGAGTTCCTTGGCACAGGCGGATCCCTTTACTTCCTACGTCACGGTGAAGTGGTGCCAGGGAGTGATAAAGTCTATGTCAAAGTGGTTAACAAGGACTCCGGTATTTCTGAAAAAGAGCTGCCGCTTCAATCAGGCCGTGACTATGAGATTGACCCTTACCAAGGTCGAATTATCTTAACACGTCCACTCAACAACATTATCTCTGACAGTTTCGGCTCAGTGATTGATGATACGCCAACCGACGGTTACGAAAATTACTTAGCGGTTGACTATGAATTTGTTCCTCAGGGTTCTGATGTTAAAGACTCTATGACATACGGTGGTCGTATTAAAGGTTGGGCGAACGATTATATTGGTATTGGTGCCAACTACGTATCGGAAGAAAAAGACGGCCAAGACTACGAAGCCTATGGAACAGACCTGACTTTAAGAGCAACGGAAGGTACTTACATTAAGGCGGAATTTGCTCAAAGTGAAGGGCGTCAGACGGATTCGAACTTCGTTTCCTTCGATGGCGGTTTAACCTTTACCCCGATCGGTACCGACTTAGATGAGCGCAAGGGTAACTCGATCCAAGTTAAAGGTGTCGCCAGCCTTTATGATATTGCACCAAACATTTTCGGTGTTGTCGGTAACGACATTAAAGCTTGGTATAAAGAGAAAGACGCCGGCTACAGCTACGCAAGCCAAAGTGATGACCTAGAACAACTCTCATATGGTTCAGAGCTTCGCCTTCAAGCAACAGACAGATTGAGCTTTGCTACGCGTTATACCTCGATAGAGGAGACAGAAATTGATGGCTCCAAGCAAACGGATACACAGCAGGCGGAATTAGAAGCGCAGTTCAAAGTGACTGACCATATCAAAGTGTCGGCTGCCGGTAAGCAGGTGGATGAACTTAACCGAGAAAATGAAAAAGGCAAGGGGACACTGGCGGGTATGCGAGCCGACTATATCTGGGATAGTGACAATAGTGTCTACGTGAAAGGACAAACGACGGTCGATAAAACTAACCAGTATGATGATAACGACAGTGTGTCTGTTGGTGCAGAATTTAGAGTATTAGAAGATCTTTCACTTGGTGCTGAATACACCACAGGTGATCGTGGTGATGCAACGGAAGCGACAGCGAGTTATGACATTACCGATAGCTACACGACTTACGTCACCTACACTGACGACAACTATGAAGGTGAAAACAACGTTATTATCGGCCAACGTGCTGACCTAACGTCTAATGTCGACTTTTACCAAGAAAACCAGTTTGTTGACGAGAACAACGGCAAGGGTCGTATTGATTCATTTGGTTTTGGGTACGACATGACAGATGACATCGACTTCGGTATTGGTTATCAGCAAGGTGAGATTGAGAAAAAGAACGAACTCGATCCAACGGTTTTAGAAGTGACAGAGCGTAAAGCCGCGACCTTCACCGCCAATATCGATATCGATGATGTGAGTTTAAAACACAAACTGGAATATCGCGTCGATAAAGGTAACGAAAATGTCGATCCAAACCGTCGTCGAGTTGACCAGTTTGTCACAACTAACCGCTATACTCAGAACCTGACTGAAGAGTACACGCTGTTTGGTAAGTACAATTACTCGAAGTCTATTAGTAAAGACACCGATGAAACGTTAGCGCGTTTTGTTGAGGCAACAGGTGGGTTAGCGTATCGCCCTATTTATAACGATCGCTTGAACTTGTTGAGCCGTTACACCTACATTGCAGATAAAGATAACTTAGATCGTAATGTCGACTACTCTGACGAAGAGTCACATATCGTTGAAGTGGAAGGGATCTACTCTGTTAATGCCAAAGTCGATGTCGGCGCGAAGTACGGCCATAAAGACAAAAAAGAGACCTTTGAGCGTGCTTCGGGAAACAATGAAGTCGTTGAAAGCAACATTAACCTATACGGTTTGAGCGCTTCATACCACGTGATCAAAGAGTGGGATGTGACGGGTGAGTACCACTGGAAAACCGACACGCTAAATGATGAACTGGAACATGGTGCGTTGATCTCAGTAAATAAGCATTTATCTGATAACTTCAAAGTGGGTATTGGTTATAACTTCTCTGGCTTTGACAGTAACTTAGCCAATGATGATGATTATGATGCCAATGGTGTCTTCATCAACCTTATCGGTAAGATCTAAGGAACAACATGAAAAATACAGTGAGAGCGGTAACCGCTCTGGCGGCAACTATGGTCATCGCAGCATGTTCTACTGATACCTACGTCAGCCAGGAAAATATCGACAAGTTTGGAGATCCGCTGATCGAGAAGTTTTTAATTCGAGAGTGTATCGTCCCTGAAAGGGATATTCGTATTGCGATGGCCTCTCACTTTGACTTTGATAAGTCAGATCTCAAAGAGCAAGATAAGCAGAGCATTGATCGCCTTATTAGCAGTATTCGTAAGTTGCATGGTCAGATTGCGATTGTTGGTCACACCGATTATCAAGGTAGTGATGATTACAACGTTAAGCTGTCGTTACGCCGGGCTGAAGCCGTAAAGGCTTATATGGAGTCACAGCTTGTTGCGAGTCGATACGACTGGGAAGTAAAATACTACGGTGAGTCTAAGCCTTTGGTTGAAGGGCAATCAAAGCAAGCCAATGCGGAAAACCGTCGAGCGTATGTGGTGTTTGAACAAACGCAAACTCAACAAGAAAATGAGTTTTGTGCGCCACCAGAGCCTAAACGTAAAGTCTTTGTCGCGATGACCTCACACTTTGATTTTGACAAGGCAGAGCTCAAGCAAGTGGATGAAGCGAGTTTAGATGAGTTTGCAAGCCAGTTAACTGGGCTCAATGGTCGCATATTGATTGCAGGTCATACAGACTACCAAGGATCAATCAGTTACAATGAAAAACTTGCTGAGCAAAGAGCTGAATCCGTATTGCAATATTTGCAAACCAAACTAGACCCTAATCAATTTGTGTGGGAAGTTAAGTCGTTCGGGGAGCTAAACCCAGTAACGCAAGAGCAAAATTTGGACGCCAATGCGCTTAACCGCCGAGCATTTATTGTCTTTAAGGAAGGCGATTTGCCAGATCTCAGCAGCGAGAGTAACGAGTAGAACCAATGGGGGCGATTAACGCCCCTTTTTAATAGCAGGAGTCGTACGTGGAGAAAGTACAAGCAGGCATCGATTTTCTTCTATCCCATAAACTGGTCTTTACCGCACTGATTATCGTCCTTATCGCGATAATTCGTCGTGTGATTTTATCCATGATTCGCGGTGACGTAGCTTTTGTCTCTGAAGATCAGCGTAGTTGGATGTCTCGGACCAAAAACGGCACCTTCATAATTACGGTGCTACTGCTGTTCATTCTTTGGCAATCAGAGATTAATGAGTTTGCGCTGTCAGTGACCGCGATTGCCGTTGCAATTGTTGTAGCTTCGAAAGAGATCATTCTCTGTTTCACGGGGTCAATTCAACGTGCTAGCTCTCGTTCGTTTCGCATAGGTGATTGGATTGAGGTGGGCAAAATCTGTGGTGAGGTGATTGAGCACAATATGATGGCCACCGTGATCCAAGAGATTGATTTGTACCATGGTCAATATCACTACACAGGTAAGACGGCCACATTGCCTAATAGCATGTTCTTCACTTACCCAGTGAAAAACCTCAATTTCATGAAGCGCTATGTTTACCATGACTTCGCTATCATCGTGCCCAAGTTCGTCAATTTGTACCCTTTGATACCACTCATGCTGGAAAAAATTGATGAACACACTAACTACTTCAATGAAGTGGCGAAGCGTTACAATGCGATGATTGAAAAGCACGCAGGTGTCGATTTACCTGGTGCTGAACCTCACATCCATATCACAAGCGGTGGTACGGGTGAGCAGGTAGTACACTTTATGCTGTTCTGTCCTACGGATAAGGCGACCCACCTAGAGCAAGAAATTCGTGCTGACTTTATGGCACTTTATGAGGAACGCTTTCCGTGTGAAGAGAAATCAAACTAAGGGATAAGTATGATTAACAAAGTCGGTGAAACGGATATCAATCTAAAACACAAAGCGACCTGCCATTGCGGAGCGGTAGAGTTAGAGTTGACGCTTCCTAATGGTATTGAAAAACCTCGTCGATGTGACTGCTCAATCTGTCGTCGCAAAGGGGCTATTGTTGCCTCGGTAAAGCTTGATGGCATCCGAATAGTAAAAGGAAAAGAGGTGTTAAAGCTCTATCAATTTAACACCAATACCGCTAAACATTTCTTTTGTTCTCATTGTGGTATTTATACCCACCATCAGCGACGTTCGTACCCAGATGAATATGGCTACAATGTTGGCTGCTTAGAAGGGGTGAACCCCTTTGACCTTGGTGAAATTGTCACAAATGATGGGGTTAACCATCCTGCAGACCGCTGAGTTAAGCTAGAGAAAGAATCAATAGGTCAGGATATTCTGAACGATAGTGATTGATTGTTGAGACGAAAAATAATCTGATTCGAAGTCTTCATGTAAATGGAGTATGTTTCGCGCAATTGCCGATATGAACTCAATCACTCAAGATTGAGCACAGCATAAGGAAAGCAACAACTCATTAAGGAACAGCTGGAAGTTCGGCAACAGTAGCGTGCAGGCAGGCGCGCTGGTTATCGATATAATAACGGCTTAATAATTCCTTAATGTACAACAAATCGATTTATAACCTATTCACTAAGGTTTCTGAAAACGCATACCTAAATGGGCTATGCAATGTTTTCGTTATGCTCCTTCCTGTATCACTATTGTCAGCTTTTACCATGTTGATTGGTAACGGCTTAGCTTGGTTTGGATACGAGTCACTTGCAGAATATTTAATCTTTATCAGTACGCTAGTGTGGAAGTTATTTCCATTGTTGCTGCTGGTCTATTACGCCTTATTCTTATCTACGTTACACAAAGTTTCGCGCACCATTATTGTCACACCATCAATATTGGTATACGTCATTTTGAGTAATGAGTGGGGATTACTGCATGCTGGCTCCGTATTACCAGCCAACTATCCATTAGCGATTATAACCCCATTGCTGGTCGCGCTATCTGTCCGTTATATGACAAGACGGAGAGTGTTTGTAAACAGTGACTTACCGAATATCGTCGATCAGTCAATCAACCTTATTTTTGCGACAGTACTACTGGTCTTTGTTTACACCGTCATTGGTCACGTATTAGGTGCATGGTTCCAATCCTGCACCGATGCGAGCGCGTTGCTGCCAAAATTAGGCGTTTATTCGCTGTTTGATGCACTGTGGTACGAACTTATCCGTAACCTGTTGTGGAGCATAGGCATCAATGGCCACATTATATTCTCGCCATATAAAGCGGAGCTGTACGAACTAACCAGTAGCAGCTTTACACTATACAAAGAGTGGGGGATTGACTTACCGATATTAACGAGCAATTTCTATGATATCTATGCAGGGATTGGCGGAGCGGGTAATACACTAAGCTTAGTGTTATGCATGCTCTTTTTTACTCGTAATAAGGGTTACCGAAACTTAGCGATCGCGACCTTAATATTGAGCATATTTAATATTAACGAGCCGATTCTGTTTGGATTACCGGTGATATTTAACCCTGTATTGATCATTCCATTTTTGCTGACTCCGCTGGTGGCGATCTGTATCGCTTACGTTGCCACGCTGCTAGGGTTAGTGCCTCCGATCTCGGAGTTTATTAGTTGGATGACACCCACATTTATTAGTGGATATTTGGCAACAGGTGAGCATCTTAGTGGTTCCGTGTTACAACTTGTCATTGTTATTGTTGGTATCGCGATTTACTTACCATTCTTTAAGCAAATGGACAAAGTGATTGGTAGTCATGCGATTTTCTCTAAAGGTTCTTCAGATGAGTTCTTTAACTATGAAGCAATAGGGGGTGGCCGCAATGTCGCCTTACTGCCTCATATGAGCAGTAACCTTATCGCTCAACGTCAAATTAGCAAACTGCAGCAGAGTGGGGATTTCGTCTTATTCTATCAACCTCTAGTTGATATCGAGAGTGGTAAGGTGAGCTCACTGGAGGTTCTCATCAGGCATAAAGCTAAGGATGGAACGATTACACCACCGAGCTTCTTATCGAGTTTTTCTAAACTTGGTCTGACGTCCGAACTCGATTTGTGGGTGATTCAGAAAGCGTTAGATGAAGTCTCTCCATTGGCGGAGGATAGCTCGTTCAAGGTTTCGATCAATGTATCGACGGAGACATTCTTAATCCCGAGCTTTGCTAAGACGGTAATTTCTTTGATTGAACAAAGTGCGGTAGCTTTTCATCAAGTGGAGCTAGAAATTACCGAAGACCTACTGATACAAGATGAGCAAGCAACATGGGGTGTATTCCAGCAGTTGAAAGAACGCGGCATTGGTATTGCTCTAGATGATTTTGGCGCTGGGTATTCATCGATCGGCTACTTAGGTAAATACGACTACGATAAAGTCAAAATTGATCGTTCTTTAGTTGTCAATTTGAAGCATCGCAATGGGCGAGAAATGTTCCGCTTAACCAGTGAAATTGTCAGACTGACAGGAGCACAAATTGTTGTTGAAGGGGTAGAGGAGCGAGAAGAATTAGAGTTTATTGCTGATCAGGGCATTAAGCTTATTCAAGGCTACTACTTTTATAAGCCGATGCCATTTAACGAAGTCATTGATCTGATCGCAGGTCATTAGGTTGTAGCTTAATCAGGAACCCCGGCTTAATTGCCGGGGTTTTAGTATCTATTAACGTTGCGGGTAGTACTTGCTTTTCATTTTTAGCGCAACATTGACAAGGGCGATCAATACAGGCACTTCAATTAAAGGTCCGATAACACCTGCAAAGGCTTGATCTGAGTTAAGACCAAAGACCGCAATGCTCACAGCAATCGCAAGCTCAAAATTATTGCCCGTCGCGGTAAACGCAATAGAAGCGTTTTTGTCGTATTCGATGCCCATTTTTTTGCCGATAAAGAAGCTGACAAAGAACATCACAACAAAATAGATAGCTAGTGGAATCGCGACTCGTAAAACATCCATAGGCAGTTCAAAGATCATTTCGCCTTTTAAGCTGAACATCAGTACGATAGTCGCAAGTAGGGCGATAAGTGTGATAGGTGAAACTTTAGGGATAAATACTTCGTTGTACCATTGTTCGCCTTTTAGTGCTGTTAGCCATTTACGGCTAAGGAAGCCAGCCAAGAAAGGAATACCAAGATAGATTAAGACACTTTCTGCAATATCGAGCATAGAAATATTAATGTCGAATCCTTGGTAGCCGAGTACTGGTGGAAGAACAGTAATAAATAACCACGCCATAAAGCTGTACGTCACAATTTGGAAGGCACTATTTAGCGCGACCAATGCAGCACCATACTCCTTGTTACCGCCACCAAGATCATTCCATACCAGCACCATCGCGATACAACGAGCAAGACCAATCAAAATGATACCAACCATGTAGCCTGGTTTATCACCAAGGAAGATCAGTGCAAGAACAAACATTAAAATAGGACCCACAATCCAGTTCATCACAAGCGAGAGGGTGATGGCTTTCTTATCTTTGCGGACCTTACCTAACAGGCCGTAATTAACCTTAGCTAAAGGCGGGTACATCATCAGGATTAAGCCAATAGCCAAAGGAATATTGGTGCTACCGACAGACATGGAATCATTCCACTCAGCGACTTGAGGAAATAAAACCCCAATGCCAATACCAATTGCCATAGCGACAAAGATCCACACGGTTAGGTAGCGGTCTAAGAAGCTCATTTTGGTTGAAGCGGAGATGGTTTTTTCATTATTGGTTGCGACTTGATGGTTCATGGCAACACTCTCTTTCGTTTATCGTCGAATGACGATTGTTTAATTTTAAAATAAGGGAAGTAAAAACTTCCCGGTCGGAATTAGCTAAATACAGAGTGAAACAGTTTAGAGAACTGCTCAATCTCAGGCATATTAACGCGATAACATACTTTTGGTGGCATTGGTTCAGCAGTAATAAACCCGGCTTGTTTCAGTATTCTTAAATGCTCTGAAACGGTGGATTGCGCTAGGCCTAGTTGAGACACTAGATCACTATTCAAACAACCGCCCATTTTTTCCAAATTAAGTAGAATTTTAATAATTCTGACTCTGGCTGGGTGAGAAATTGCTTTTGCTTGAGCCGCGAGATGAAGCTCTTGAGCACGTTCTTGTTCAGAAGACTCAAACGCTTTGCTGGTGGTGGTATTACACTGAGATTTAATCATTCCCAATCCAATAAGGTTAATCGTCGAATCACGATAAATGATACGCCGATTGTATCAAATCTGCAACCAGAGCACGGAAATGTAAATAAGGCCATGAAATTTATAAAATAAATCATTCATTTGTCGTATATTCTCAACTGACCAATAACAATAAAGTATGGCTATGAAAAAGATATTTCTATTAATTTTATTTGTGCTTGTCGGATGCACACAATCAAAGCAGGAAGTGCCGATTGAGGTAGATTCTAGTTGGACTTCAGGTGTATTAGATAACGGGGTTCGTTATCACATTTACCCAACAGATGACGAGTCGGTTGCTTTACGTATGTACGTGCACATCGGTTCGGCCCATGAAAGTGAAAGCCAAAAGGGCTATGCTCACTTCTTGGAACACATGGCCTTTAATGGTTCACGTAACTTTAACTCGAATGACATTGTCGATTTGTTCGAGCACTCTGGGTTAACCTTTGGTGCGGATATCAACGCCTATACCTCTTATTATGAAACGGTATATCAACTCGATTTACCTGACTCAGAGCAGCTCAGTAATGGCGTTAAATGGATGCGTGATATCGCGGATGGGCTAGATTTATCACCTGAGGAAATAGAAAAAGAGAAAGGGGTGATTCAAGGAGAGTTTCGTCGAACACGACTTGAAAACAAATCACTATCTGAAAAGTACTATGACCAACTGATAAAAGGTACGCAGTTAGAACATCTTGATCCACTAGGTACCAAAGAGTCGGTGAATACTGCGACTTCTGAGTCTATTAGAGCATTTTATGAGACTTGGTATCACCCTCAATTAACTGAGGTAGTGATCACTGGTGATATCACGCCTACTCAAGCTGAGAAACTGATTAAAGGTGAGTTTTCGACTTGGGAAGGTGGGCAACTACCTGATGGCACCGATATTAAGAAAGTTACGCTGACTTTGAATGATCTAACTGAGGTTATCGGAGAATATGACGCGCCTAGTATCTCTCTTCTCGTTGATAGAGCTCCAGCGGCGATAGAGACTCGTAGTGGCCTAACTAAGCTTTGGATGGATGATATTATTCAACAGTTGATTTGGACGCGTCTAGATACCAACTTGGCTCAGGCTGCCCAGCCAGTTCAGAGCTTATACTCCTCTTCTTATTACATTAACTATCGACGCTATGCGCTTATGTCAGTGAGCTTTTCTGACGCTGACAGAGCGGCGACGCAGAAACTGTTTGTCGAGACACTTGCTTCGTTACGAGATCATGGCGTTTCTGAGCTTGAACTTGAAGCTGCCATGGCGTATTACCTTCAGCAGGTCAAAACTGTGGATGAGCAGTGGGACCAGCGCAGCGCGACGGATATTGCAGAGTCGAAAGTAAACGCAATTTCCTTTGGTGAACCGATTCAATCTAAGCAAGATTATCAGCTGAGCTTAGAGCAGTTCATCAAATACGTGACGTTTAAAAGAGTTAATCAGCAGCTTGCGCAGTTCTTGTCGCAAGAGTACAGCTTAGTGTTAGGTGCGAGCTCAGCAAGTCAGGTTGAAGCACTTGCTCTGACCATGCCGAGTGTACGTACGCAACTGAAGCAACAAGGCGTTAAACCCTTAATGTTAGCAGCGACAGAAGATGAGCTTACTCGTCCGGATGGTAATGGGGCGATCGTTAGTGAAAAAACATTAGAATCGGGCTTTACCGTCTGGCAATTGTCGAATGGTGTCGAAGTTTGGTTTGAAGCTGATCCTGACGCTGGGGAATATGCGCGCTTAGTGTATGGTAGCCAGGGTGGTAAAGCAGTACTGGACCCAAGCTTATATCCGGCTTCAGAGCTGGCGGTAGCGACCATTACTAGAAGTGGCATCGGAGGCTTCGATGGTTCAGGCTTAGATTCGTACTTGCGACGCAACAGTATCGAAATCTATCCATTTATTGGGTTCACGCACCATGGCTTGGAAATAGGTGCGCCTAAAGATAAACTGGCAGAAACGCTTAATGTGATGTTCAATATTGCGACGAATGCCAACGTTTCGAAAAGACAACTTGAGACGGTAGCGCGCGAAAATATTGAAGGCATTAATCGTTACCTTGATACACCGGTAGGGAAGTGGACACGCGAAATAAACCGCAACAGTTACTTGCCACAGAGTTACCACTACATGGTATCGGCACCTGAAATCTCGATGGTTAATGAGGCGCAGATCAAAGAGGTTTACAAGCAGCTCTTTTCGGTAAATCGTTCGAACAAGCTGGTCATTGTTGCTGACCTACTACCTGCGCAAATCAGAGAAATGCTACGTTTCTATGTTGCATCGATCCCACTAGAAAATGGTTCAAAACCTGCATTCTCTGCGGACTACAATCCGAAACCTAAGTCACGTATCGATATGCCAATTCACAATGAACCGAATAGTTACTATTTGGTTCGTGTGACAAATCCAAGCGTTGCAAACAATGACGTCGAATCTGTGTTTATCGACGATATGATTCAGCGTCTGCTTTCTAAGCGTTTAACAGAGTATATTCGAGAAGATTTAGGTCTTGATTATGCGCCAGATAACTATGTTACCGCTCAAGATAGTGAGCCGAGTACGGACTGGTTTATTGAAGCTCAGGTCGCCCCAAGTGATATCAGTAAAGTCGACGCTGCGGTCGATAAAGTAATTGAAGAACTGCTGTTAGGCGTTAACCAAGAAGACGTTGACTTGGTGGCAAAACAACTCGTGGTCGCCCTACAACCCTTAGCGGATGATACCGTAGAAAGAACATGGTTCTATACGCGCTATTTGATTCATGGCTATGGTGTTGACGCATTGACTGATGTAGAGGCTATGGCTCAATCCATTACAAAAGAGGCGTTTAATCAGCGCATTCAACAAGTTTTTGGTGAGCAATCGCTGAAAACGAAATATACACTGACTCCGAAAGAATAGCTGAGTGACTTACCGATAAAAGCAGCGTCTTTAAGCGCTGCTTTTTTAGTTTTGGAAGCAATTGTTTTGGATAAAATGATGGATCTGGTTAGGTACCAAAGCACTATAAATCAGGCTTGTGTGGCTGCTTTTAATTTCGATATGATCAGTCATTCCCTCAAGCTTAGTCTCTTCAACCGTGACGGTCCCATCTGACATCATTCGATTATCCATCAGTAGTAAAGAGCGTACTCCTAATGGCAAAGTACCCGCAATACTGCCGAGTTTTTGCGGTAATGCCCATACACTCTCATGCTGTTTCAGGCCAAAGTCGGGGGAGTTTCCGAGTATAGCGCTCATGCCCAACTCTTGAATCTTGGTGACGATTGACGCGCCTTTGAGCGGTGAACCAATAGTAACGACGTGTGAGACTTTCGATGTGGGAAGTTGGCGGTGTTCTAAATAACGTTTGATGATCAAACCACCCAAACTGTGACCAACGAGAACATTGGGCATCGAGTCTGATAAGGTTTTGTCGAGCAGAGAGAAAAGACGTTGCTCATTAATCGCGACGCTATTGTACGAAAGGATCTTGGTACGATAGCCGTATTTACGGAGTTTGTGGCCAAGAGGCTGCATGACCATACCGTGCATATACAAACCATGCAGAATAATCACTTTCATTAACACCTCCTAACTATCTTTTTAATTCAGACGCTTAAGTAGGAGTCGATTATACACATTGTTGCCATAGAGCAGTCAATGTTCATGACTAACTTGTGAAAAGGAAAGGATCTATGCACGGGTGATCATGTCGTTTATTACCTCCAGAGATGAATTAGATTGCCGCGCGAGTGTTAGACAAATATTTTACCGTGTGAATAAGGAACAACATCGCCGGATACAATAACTTGATCAGGTTCGACGTGACAATATAGAGTGCCGCCTCGTTTTGATGCCTGATAGGCCAATAAATTAGGTTTGTTCAATCTTTCCGCCCAGAAAGGGGCAAGTCCAGCATGAATAGAGCCAGTGACTGGGTCTTCATCACCACCGTTCGCTGGCCAGAAGTAACGTGAAATGAAGTCGTATTTTTCACTTGCCGCTGTCACTACCACATCGTAAGGCGCAAGCTGTTTTAGATATTCACTTTTCGTTTCTAAGTTGATGATGTGTTGTTCGTTGTCATAAATGGCAAAGTAAGCTTGCTCGCTTCGAAGCACTTCTTTTGGTTGAATAGAGAGTCCTTCGAGCAGCATTGATGGCGCTTCTACTGGTACAGGCTCACGCAGTGGGAAGCACATTAATATGCGACCTGATAAGTCTTTTTCTACCGTTAATGGACCCAGTGTTCTGGTTTCAAATTGAATCACTTCGCCCGCATCAAAATGCTGAAAAAGGACATAGGCAGAAGCGAGTGTCGCATGGCCACAAAAATCAACTTCACAAAGGGGAGAGAACCAGCGGATCTCAAATCGGTCGATACCAATTGGTTTGATAAATGCGGTCTCAGACAAGTTATTTTCGGCAGCGATATTCAGCATCACATCGTCACTTAACCAATCGTTTAGTGGGATTACCGCCGCTGAGTTTCCGCTAAATCGCTGCTGAGTAAATGCGTCACAGACGAACATTTCAAATTCCATAGTCACTCCTTCTTAGGTATTGAACCAGATGGGTAGATTATTAGCTTTTGTTACATCTAATGGAGGAAAATGCTCTAGGGTTGCGACAAAGCTCTAACAGAAGCACCCCTAGGTAACATTTAATTGTACTCAAAGTTTGAAGTGAGATTATAGCGGGCTACTAACCTCATCAACCAAATACAGGATGGATTGATAGGGGATGCCGCTATGATGCGATAGGCCGATTTCACAGGTTCGACTGTTACTAAAACCGCGTTGGCAATCTTCGGGTACTTGTTGCTTCAAAGGGTGAACCGCAGCGGCATTGAGTTCTGGTGTAGTGAAGCCTTTGTCACCTGCCCAACCACAGCAAGTAATATGTTCAGGCACCACCACATCAGAGACACACCGTTTCGCGAGATTCAGCATCTCATTAGATAGCCCCATACGTTGGGAGCTACAGGTGATATGTAGCATCACGGTTTCTTGCTTTGGTGAAATAGAAAGGTTGTCGATAAGGTACTTGGAAACAAAACCTGTTGGCTCAAGAATCTCTAATGGGCGGGTAAAGTTCTCAATACTTCGTTTTGCACAAGGGCTTGTGTCCATAAGGATCGGATATTCACCTTCGTAACTGGCTTTCCAGAGAGCGGATTCAAGCTGCTTAGACTTTTCACTCGCAATGTCACTCATACCTTTACTATCGTATGGCATGCCACAGCATTGCTCATCAAGAGAGTCAGGGATGATAACTTCAAAACCAGCCTTCTTGATAAGTGACAATGTCACCTCGGTTAGGCTTCTTTGATCATTTGCATCGACTTGTTGGCCCATGGTACGTGACGCACATGACGGTAGATAAACGACTTTCTTATCGGAGCGAACTAGTCGTTCCATCGCTTTATTCAATTCATGAGAGTTTGCTTGAGGAGTTTCTGGAAGCCAAATTGGTGTTTTGCCTTTGCTCATCTTGCGAATACCATTTGTAACCTTAGCAACACCGTTTTCTCCAATCACTTTGACGGCGAGTTTATTGGCTTTGAGTGAGGCGCGAGTTAAGGCTGTCGTGGTGCTGAAGTGATTCGCTGTCCATTTGGCTATCGGGGTAAACTTCTGGTATTTCTCAGTGCGTAGCTGTTTAACAAGTTCGCCAGTATTGATACCAACTGGGCAGCGATCAGCGCATAATCCAGTCGCTGCACAGGTATCTAACCCTTGGTACTCAAATATTTGTGCTAACTCAGTGGCTTCGGTTTGTTCTCCGGACGCGCGTCGTCTTTGCAACTCGCGATAAAGCACGATACGCTGACGCGGTGAAAGGGTTAATGTGCGAGAAGGGCACACGGGTTCGCAAAAGCCACATTCAATACAGCGGTCAACTAAGGAATCTGCCGCGGGCATAGGCTTTAAATTTTCAAGATGCGAGTGAGGGTTATCGTTAATAATGACGCCAGGATTTAGCAGCCCTTGTGGATCAAATAAAGCTTTGATCTTTTGCATCAACTGATAGCCATCTTTGCCCCATTCCAATTCAACATAAGGGGCCATGTTTCGTCCGGTACCATGTTCAGCTTTCAGTGAACCTTGATATTTCACCGCAACGAGTTCGGCCACATCATCCATAAAGCCGCCATAGCGGTCGATTTCACTTTGAGATTCGAAGCCTTGGGTGAAGACAAAGTGAAGATTGCCTTCTAATGCATGGCCAAAAATGATCGCTTCAGAGTATTGGTATTTATCAAACAGTGCTTGTAAATCACGAAGGCCATTGGCAAGGTTTTCAACGGGGAAAGCGACGTCCTCGATAATGACAGTGGTACCCACTTCTCGAACTGCGCCGACAGCTGGGAACATACCTTTTCGGATGCCCCAAAGTGTAGCGACTGTCTTAGGATCTAATGTAAAAGGAACCGATTCAATAATGGAATAGTCTTCAAGTGCGGCCATTATTGTGTGGCATTGAGTATCAATAGTCACTTTTTCGCTTGCGTGAGTCTCGACCAATAACGCCGTCGCTTCCAGATCTAACTGTTGAATAAAGCTCGGCATGCCAGGCTTATCGGCCACTGAGCGCAATGCTCGGCCATCCATTAACTCAACTGCGGCAACCGGAGTCTTTGACAAGGTAGTGACGGCTTGGCTGGCTTGTTCAAGATCGGCGAAAACCAACAGGGTAGAGGCTTTGAAGTTGTGTTCAATAACTGTGTTGTAGGTCACCTCAGCAATGAAGCCGAGTGTACCTTCTGAGCCGATCATTAAGTGTTCTAGGACTTCGATCGGGTCACTAAAGTCGACCAATGCGTTAAGGGCGTAACCCGTGGTGTTTTTTAAGCGATATTTATGACGGATTCGCTCACTTAGCGCTTCATTGTTTTGAGTTTCGTTGATGAGCGTATTTAAGCCCTCAATGATATCAGGACGAGTGGTTTTAAACGCGGCAATACTTTCCTTGCTTGCAGTATCAAGCAAGGTTCCATCGCTAAAGACGACTTTAATACTATCAATAGTTCGGTAAGAGTTTTGAGCGGTGCCACAACACATGCCACTGGCGTTATTGGCAGCAATTCCGCCAATCTTACAGGTGTTAATGGACGCAGGATCTGGACCTATCTTACGTTGAAATGGCGAAAGGTATTTATTGGCATCGGCTCCGATCACTCCAGGTTGAAGAAGAATCTTGTCGCCATCATCGATGATTTCATGACCGCGCCAGTCATCGGTCAAAGTAAACAGAACAGAGTCAGACACCGCTTGCCCTGATAAACTTGTACCCGCAGCTCTAAAAGTAAAATGGATGTTCATCTCACGACAACATTGAATAGCGTAAATGACTTCTTCAAGACTTTTAAGTCGCAGCACTATTTGCGGAACCAGTCGATAAAAGCTAGCGTCAGTGCCGTAAGCTAAGCGTTTAGCATGTTCAGTGATGATTCTTTGTTGTTCGATTTCAACGGCGAGCAGAGCTTCAAGCTGTTGATAGCGGTTATCGTTGAGACGATTCGACATGTAAGCTTCCTTGTGTTTGCCACTGGTGTTGTCTTTTTTATGTATCCAGTAGATAAAAAAGTGTCACAGTTTCAATGTGTTTGCTGTGACACCTTCTGAATTTACTTAATTTTGACCAGTGATTCTCTGTTCAAGTCTTTGATACTTTTAGCGCCGGTCAATGTCATTGCGACGCGCATCTCTTTCTCATACAGATCGAGCAGGTTTTCGACGCCAGATTGACCTTGAGCAGCCAGAGCGTAAATGAAAGAGCGGCCAAGTAGAGTACAATCAGCGCCGAGTGCAAGCATACGCACCACATCTAGACCGGTTCTAATCCCTGAATCGACGAAGATCTTTAAGTCACCTTTTACTGCGTCAGCAATAGAAGGGAGCGCTTTGGTGGTAGAAAGTACCCCGTCTAGTTGACGACCGCCGTGGTTAGACACAACGATGCCGTCAGCACCAAACGAGACCGCATCTTTAGCATCTTGTTCATCTAAGATCCCTTTAATGACCATTGGGCCGTCCCAAAAGTCGCGAATCCATTCAAGATCTTTCCAGCAGATAGAAGGGTCGAAGTTGTCACCTAACCAGCCGATGTAATCTTCAAGCTTGGTCGGCTCACCGCGGTAAGTGGAAATGTTGCCAAGGTCATGAGGTTTACCCAATAGCCCGACATCTACTGCCCAGCTTGGGTGGCGCATCGCCTGAAACACGCGACGGGCAGCAGCGTTTGGCCCGCTCATGCCTGAATGCATGTCGCGATAGCGCGCACCCGGTACCGGCATATCGACTGTGAAGACCAGCGTAGTCACTCCGGCGGCTTTTGCTCTCTCTAAGACGTTTTTCATGAAGCCGCGATCTTTCAGCACATAGAGTTGGAACCACATCGGTCGTTCAATCGCAGGTGCAACCTCTTCAATTGGGCAGACAGAAACTGTAGACATGGTAAATGGAATGCCCTTATTTTCTGCGGCTTTAGCGGCTTGGACTTCTCCGCGACGTGCATACATGCCAGTAAGACCGACAGGCGCTAAAGCGATTGGCATTGAGAGTTTCTCGCCGAACACCTCAGTTTCTAAGCTGAGATCTTCCATGTTGTTTAGCACACGTTGTTTAAGCGCAATATCTGCAAGATCCTCAGTGTTCTTTCGCAGTGTGTGTTCACCGTATGAGCCGCCATCGATGTAGTGAAAAAGAAACGGTGGTAGCTTTGCTTTTGCCGCTGCTCGGTAATCTGTAGAGGCAGAGATAATCATATGTCAGTCCTATCAATCGTTAACTGTCACCACTCTATGGAGGCTTTCAGGGTATTGCGCGATAAAGAAGAAGCGTTACTACTCATATGTTGCAATTGCTTTCGCAGTTACTTGTCTATTGTCAGGGGACAAGTAGTAACGCCTCAAATCGAAGTCTTACTTCATTAATGCATCGGTAATTTGTAGGCCGTAAATGGCGAATAAGCCAATCGCACCTGTTACTAATAAGTAGTACATGGTTGGGATAATGGTTTTTCTTAGCGTCGCGCCTTCACGACCTAAAAGACCTACCGTTGCTGATGCTGCCACGACGTTGTGGATAGCAATCATATTGCCGGCAGCGGCGCCAACGGCTTGCAGAGCAACGATGACAGCGCTTGAAATCGTTAACGTTTGAGCCACTTCAAACTGGAACTGGCTAAACATCATGTTGGATACGGTGTTTGAACCCGCAATGAAAGCGCCCAGTGCACCTACTGTGGCACTTAATGCTGGGAACGCATCACCGACGAGGCCAGCTGCAAAATTAGCCGTGGTCACAGGCATACTTGCTAGGTCGGCACCGTTAATACCTGAGTTGATAAAGATACGTACCATAGGAATGGTGAACACCAATACAAAGCCTGCGCCAATCAGCGTCTTACTTGATTCACCAAATGCTTTTGCTAGAGGCGTAACACTACGTGACTGAAGTAATACAGCGATAAGTGCGACGAAGACCAAGATACCACCCGGCAGGTATAAGGGCTGAATAGCGGTACTTACACCAGCTTCACCAAGGATGTTACCAAAAGATAGGCTCACGCTACGTAGAGCGGCCTTAAATTCAGCGTTGACACGACTAGCAACCAAAACCACAGCAAGTAAGACATAAGGGAACCAAGCCAATACCATACTCATTGGTTTAGCTTTGTTATCATCCAGTTCAATTTTAAGCGAACCTAACCACTCGGCTGGCCACTTGCTTTCGTCTTCGAAGTCCCATGTTGATTTTGGTACTAGGAAACCACGTTTAGCCGCAGATACGACGATCGCTAGGCCAACCAAACCACCAATCAATGATGGGAACTCAGGGCCGAGTAACACGCCCGTTAGTGCGTAAGGGATGGTAAACGCAAGGCCGGCAAAGAGGGCAAATGGCAAGATATCTAGCCCTTCAGTCCAGCTCTTATTCTTGCCAAAAAAACGAGTTAGCATCATCGCCATTAGGACAGGGATTAATGTACCTACACAGGCATGGATTAGTGCGACACTAGATGTGATCTGTTGTAAGTAGGCATCCCAGCTTGAACCGTTAGCAATGAGCATCTCGCCAATATTGTGAGTATCGAGACCTTTATTGACGCCAACAATAATAGGCGTACCCACAGCGCCAAATGATACAGGCGTTGATTGGATCATCATGCCCATTAGAACGGCGGCAAGCGCAGGGAAACCAATCGCGACAAGTAGCGGAGCGGCAATCGCTGCAGGCGTACCAAACCCAGAGGCCCCTTCGATAAATGAACCAAAACACCACGCAATGATGATCGCTTGAACACGACGGTCAGGGGAAATATTGGTGAAGCCATTTCTAATCGTAGAGATCGCTCCGGTGTGTTTGAGCGTGTTGAGCAGGAAAATAGCCCCGAACACAATCCAAAGGACTGAAACGGTGATACCTAAACCTTGAAAAATAGAGGCGATGACACGAGTCGTCGACATATCCCAAGCGAATAGGGCGATAACAACGGTCAATCCAAAAGCGACAGGCATGGCTTTTTTGGCTGGCCAGTTGAGACCGACAAGGAGTATGGCTGCCACCACAATTGGTGAGAAAGCCACGAGGGCAAGTATTGTTTCACTCATTAGTATGTCCTTTACATTCTGTAGGCTGAACTCTGGAGAGTTTCTTAGAATTTATATTTGTGATGTATTTGTTAATTGGAGGTGAATTTACCTCTTTATTTTTTGTGGATATAGGGAAATAATGAAAATAATTAGTTCCAAAAGTGACATAATCAATGCGTGCAGATGATCTAATACTATTTTCTCAAGTGGTTGAAATGGGCAGCTTTAGTAAGGTGGCTGAAGCAAATAGCCTTACAAATTCGGTAGTTAGCAAAAGAATTGCCAGACTCGAAGAAGAAATAGGAGTTCAGCTATTATATCGAACAACGCGTAAATTGACGCTGACCGAAGCAGGTAAGGCGCTCACCCAAGGTGCCAAAACTGTGAAGCAAGCCACTCAGGAGGCTATGGATGCAGTTTCAGGCTTTGGCGAAAACGTTATCGGCCATATCAAAATGTCCGTCCCTTCCATTTCTGGTGATTTGATCCTTGCTGATGCAGTCGCAGAGTTTTGTAATCTTCATCCCGGTTTATCGGTCGATATGTCGCTCGATAACCGCTTTGTTGATTTAGTAGAGGGCGGATACGATCTTGTTATTCGTACTGGTTATCTAGAAGACTCTAGCTTGATTGCTCGGCACATACTCGATTCACAGTGGGTGGTGTGTGCGTCGCCTGCCTATATTGCGCGAAACAGCAAACCTAACGAGCCTCAAGATCTCATCTTACACAATTGTCTTCAATATGCTTATCAGACAACGGGGGCAAGTGAGTGGGAATTCAAAGCGGAGCAGGGCAACTATATCGTTAAAGTATCGGGCTCGTTTTCGACCGATAATGCAACCGCATTGAGAAAGGCTGCGTTGGGTGGGCACGGTGTTGCTTACGTTCCGCGTTGTTTGGTCTATCACGATATTCGCAATGGGCAGCTAGTTGATTTGTTCCCAGAACAAGTTGGTAAGCGATTGGGAATCTACGCGGTTTATCCATTTACTCGACAGCCGCCAAACAAAGTAAAGCTATTGATTGAGCATATTCGCACGCGCTACTTAGCTATCTCTCACTATTTTTGATTGTCCTTACGATGAAAAAATACCGATGCATCCGTGCATCGGCATTAAGTCGGCGGCCAAACCGATCTTATTAAGTCTAGGTCAGGTTGACTTAAGCTGCTTCGATTTCTTCATCTAAATCAAAGGAAGCCGCAATCAGCTTCTTGGTATAGTCGCTTTGTGGGTTATGGAAGATCTCATCGGCGGTGCCTTGTTCCATCACTTCGCCTTTCTGCATAACCAATACTCGGTCAGACAACGCTTTTACTACGCTCAGGTCATGACTGATAAACAAGAAACCGATGTTATGTTTCTTTTGGATATCTTTGAGTAGGTCGATAACTGTCAACTGAACGGAACGATCGAGTGCCGATGTTGGCTCATCAAGTAAGATGAACGAAGGCTCAAGAATCAGTGCGCGGGCGATGGCAATACGTTGTCGCTGTCCTCCAGAGAATTCGTGTGGATAACGGTTAATAGAATGCGGGTCGAGCTTGACTTCTTCGAGCGCTTTACGAGCACGAGCCATGCGTTGTTGGCGAGTTAGCTGTGTCTGGTGGACCGTCAGTGCTTCGGTAATAATGTCACCGACTGTCATGCGTGGAGATAGCGAACCATACGGGTCTTGGAACACCATTTGAACATTTTTCTTGAGCTCAAAACGCTGCTTATCATTGAGGTTAGCGAGATCTTGGCCTCTGAACTGAATGCGACCTGTTGAAGGAAGTAAGCCGATAAGTGCACGTCCAAGGGTTGATTTACCTGAGCCAGACTCACCAACAATACCCAAGGTTTCACCTTGTTTTAGCTCTAAAGAAATGCCTTTAACTGCTTCAAAATATTGGTTTTTGTTAGGTAGGAAGTGAGACTTTATCAGGAACTTCACTCTAATATCATCAGCTTGAAGCAGAGCAGGCGCATGCTCAGGAATAGGGTCTTTGCTCCCTTTCGGATTCGAGTTGATCAGCATTTGGGTGTATTCATGTTGAGGATTAGCAAACAACATGTCGCACTCTCCTTGCTCGACAACATCCCCTTTACACATCACAATGACTCGATCGGCAAGATGTTTGACTACTCCTAAGTCGTGTGTGATGAACAGGATAGACATGCCCATTTTGGCCTGAATTTCTTTAATCAGATTAAGCACTTCCGCTTGTACAGTCACGTCCAAAGCCGTTGTTGGCTCATCGGCGATCAATATGTCAGGTTCATTGATTAGAGCCATCGCGATCATAATACGTTGCAGCTGACCGCCAGAAAATTCGTGTGGGTATTTGGTGTAGGCTTGTTGCGGGTTTGGCAAATGAACCAAATCAAACAGCTCAAGTACTTTAGCTTTTGCTTGTGAGCGAGTCACGCTTCGGTGGCACATAATTGCTTCAGCTACTTGAATACCGACACGCATAAACGGGTTTAATGACGTCATTGGCTCTTGAAAAATCATTCCGATACGGTCGCCGCGAATCGATTGCATCTCTTTTTCAGATAGGTCGAGTAATGATTTGTTTTCAAATTCAATATGAGATTGAGAGTGGATCAGAGCATTGTTAGGTAATAGTTGCATCAACGCATTGGTTGAAACGGACTTGCCACTGCCTGACTCTCCAACGATTGCTAGGGTTTCGCCCTGAAATAGATCGAAACTGACATTCTTGACTGCGTCGACAATACCATCGTTGGTGGTAAAGCTCACCGAAAGGTTTTTAACCGACAAAATGGTCGTCTGTGACATGATATTTCCTTATTAATTTATTATATGCGACTGTTCCATGACAGCGTTGTATTGCTTTAGCGTTGTAAAATAGTGGTGGGCCTTTTGTACACCTTCAAACTCAAGCATCCATTGTGCGCTGCGCTGAGCACTGCAAAACGCGCCCATGTGGGTCAATAAATCTTCACACTGTTTGTGGATAATGTGCTGCGTAGCATTGACTAAATCAAAAGTTTCGATGGAGATAAATTGAAGCTGAGCATAGCTTTGATTGAGCAGATCGAACGCTTGTTGATGTTGTCCCATCTTATTTAAGATCTCGGATTGAGATACCGCCGCATCGCGTAGTCCCGTTACAAGGCAGCTAAATTGGCACGGCTTGGTGTTCTCGTCCGTTACCGCGTGTTGTAGGTGAGCAGGAAGATGGTTGAGTACTTGGTCATACAGGTAATGAGCTTCAGGCCAATGACCTTGCTCTAATAGTTGTTCTGCTTTTAGATAGTGTGTCCAGCACTGTTGCAAATCCATATCCATATACTCTACTAACGAATCATCGCTATATTTAAATGCAATTCATTAACTAATGCAAATGGTTATCATTTTAATGTTGAAATTTGCACGTGAATGGATAAAAAGTAATCACTTAAACTCGAATTGGCTGTAAGTCACTAAAATATAAATAAATCTGGCCTAAACTAGTTCTTATAGAGTATTCAATACAAGGATAGAGTGATGACAATTCAAAGACTTGAAGCCAGTCAGCTATACCTAACAGCTGAACTAGAAAAACTAGAAAGCAAGTCGACAAAAGAGTTACCGCCTATCGACGAAATTGTCGGGCAAGAGCGAGCACAAAAAGCTGTCGAGTTTGCTATGTCGATCAAAGAGAAAGGCTACAATATCTACGCGATTGGCCAAAATGGCCTCGGTAAACGGACGATGATCCTCCGATACCTAAACCGTCATCAACACGATGCCACTGAACTGTTTGATTGGTGCTATGTGGCGAATTTTGAAGATATTCGTACGCCAAGAGTGCTAAAGCTGCCGTGTGGTGTCGGCAGTAAACTTAAGCAAGATATCGAAAAGCTGATGTCAAAATTGGTTAACGCAATGCCACTTGCGTTCGATAACGAGCTCTATTTTAGCCGTGCTGATAAGTTAAAAAATCAATTAGCAGCTAAACAAGAAGCCGAGCTTGCAGTAATCACCAAAGAGGCGAAATCCAAAGGGATCAGCTTAACAATTACTACTCAAGGTGATTATCAATTTGTCGCGATGAATGGTGAAGAACTGCATAGCGAAGAAACATTTGATGAGCTGAGTAAAAAAGAACAAGAGTACTTTGGTAGCGCGATTGATAACCTCGAAGTTCAGCTTCGAACTATGGTTCGACAGTTGACGGAATGGGAGGAGACCTACAGCGAGAAGATCAAAAAGCTCAATGATGACGTGACGTTAGATGTGATTACGCATTTCATTAAGCAGCTGAAAAAGGACTACTCTGGTTATCCAGCGATCAAGGCCTACCTTACAGAGCTGCAGGCGGATATTGTCGAAAATGCCGATATATTCTTGGAGCAAAGCGCTGAGCAAGGTGAGGCTGCAACTGCATCACTTGATAAGAAGTTGCCACGTCGCTACAAGGTTAACGTTTTAGTAAGCCGCAAAAATGAAGATTTCCCAATTGTGGTTGAAGAAAACCCGAATTACCACACGCTCTTTGGTTATATTGAAACAGCGACCTTTAAAGGCACTGTATTTACCGACTTCTCGCTGATTCGTCCGGGTAGCCTACACAAAGCCAATGGCGGTGTACTACTGATGGATGCGCAGAAGGTACTCGAACAACCTTATGTATGGGATGGGCTTAAGCGTGCATTAAGAGCAAGACAATTAAGCTTTACCTCGCTAGAAAAAGAAGTCACGCTTACGGGGGCAGTCTCTCTCGACCCTGAAGCGATACCGCTGGATGTAAAAATCATCCTATTTGGTGACTATCGTACTTACCAACTACTGCAGCACTACGATCCAGAGTTCAGCGAACTGTTCAGAGTGACAGCGGATTTTGAAGATGAAATGAAGCGTGATGCTGAATCAGAGCTGCAATACGCTAAGTTCATCTCAAGTGTCGTAAATGACAACAACATGCTGCACTGTGATCGTAAAGCGATTGCGCGAATCATTGAACATAGCTCTCGCTTAGCCGGCGATCAAAATAAGATCTCATTGCACTCGGCTCATATTGCCAATTTACTGCGTGAATCAAACTACGTTGCACGACAAGCCAATTCGAATATGATCCGTGCAAGTCATGTTGAAGAAGCATTATCCAACCAAGAGATGCGTGTCAGTCGCTTGAAAGACAGTGTTATGGAGGGCTTTGTTAACGGTACAACCCTGATTCATACTGATGGCGAAGCGATTGGTCAGGTTAATGCACTGTCTGTATTGAGTACCAGTGAGTATATGTTTGGTGCGCCAAACCGAATTACTGCGACGACTTGTTATGGGGACGGTGAGGTTATCGATATTGAGCGTAGTGTGGATCTTGGTGGCAGCATTCACTCCAAAGGGGTGATGATCTTAAGTGCTTATCTATCATCAGTGTTTGGTAAAACAGCCAAGGTTCCGCTCAGTACGACCATTACCTTTGAGCAATCTTACGGCGGAGTGGATGGCGACAGTGCGAGTATGGCCGAATTCTGTGCCGTAGTGTCTGCCTTTTCAAAACAGCCGAACCGCCAAGACATTGCGATTACGGGTTCAATGAACCAGTTCGGTGAATCGCAGCCAATCGGTGGGGTGAACGAGAAGATTGAAGGCTTCTTTGATGTCTGTAAGATCAAGGGACGTAATGACAATCAAGGGGTCATTATCCCACGTTCTAACATGCATAACCTTATGTTGCGCCCTGATATCGTTAAAGCGGTCGAAAAAGGCGAGTTCAATATATGGGCGATTGACCACGTTACTGAAGCAATTGAATTGTTTACTGGTAAGCCTGCAGGTACGCCGAGTGAAGAAGGCAGTTATCCAATCGATACCATTTACGGTGTCGCCCAAGCTAAACTTAATGCGTTAAGAAAATAATGAAAAACGAAAAGAGCCCTTTGATAGGGGCTCTTTTTGTTGAGTGGGTTTAAAACTCGATGATTTCGTTACCGGAAGCTTGGTTATTGGCGAACGCCTCAATATTTGTCAGAGTGGTTTCTGCAATGTTGCCTAAGGCTTCATTGGTCAAGAACGCTTGGTGGCCAGTAAATAGAACGTTATGACAAGCTGATAGGCGACGGAAAACATCATCAACAATGACATCATTCGATTTATCTTGGAAGAACAGCTCTTTTTCGTGCTCATAAACATCAAGTCCTAGAGCGCCTATACGGCCTTTCTTGAGTGCTTCAACCGCAGCGGCAGAGTCTAATAATCCGCCTCTACTGGTGTTAACGATCATCACGCCATTTTTCATCTGGTTGAAAGCGGCCTCATCGAGTAGGTGGTAGTTTTCCTTAAACATTGGGCAATGCAGAGTAATAATGTCACTTTGCTGGAATAGCTCTTCTTTGGAGCAATACTTTGCGCCCATTTCTATTGCTAGAGGGTTCTCATATGGGTCATGGCAAAGAATGTTCATCCCTAACCCTTTTAGGATGCGCATGGTCGCAATACCAATTTTACCCGTACCGATAACACCAACGGTTTTGCCGTAGAAGTTAAAACCCACCAACCCTTCAAGGTTAAAGTTCGCATCTCTAGTGCGTTGGTAGGCTTTGTGGAATCGACGGTTGAGGCTCATCATTAGGCCAACCGTATGTTCAGCCACAGACTCTGGTGAATAAGCTGGGACGCGTACTACTTGGATACCCAGATTTTTAGCTGCGTCCAAGTCAACACGATCAAATCCTGCGCAACGCATAGTAATGAGTTTTACACCTTGCTCACACAGAGCTTCTAGTACTTCTTTTGAAAGGTCATCATTTACAAATGCGCAGACGACAAGACAACCATGGGCCATTTTCGCTGTTTTTTTGTTTAGCTGAAACTCGTTAAAATGGAGATTAAAACCATGAGTTTGGTTAATTTTTGCAAAAGAAACTGGCTTTGTTGCGTAATTCGGACAGAAAAACAAACCGCCCGAAATTGTGCAATTCTTAAACAACAAACTGAGTTTCAGGCATACCAAGCCCTGTAAGCTTGTTCAGCGCTTTAATCATGGCGTAGGTTTCGCCAACCTGAGCATTGTAGTTTCGCAGGCTTAACCTCCCACCTAGCAACTGCTTCACTCGATACATGGCTGTTTCTGATAGTGAACGTTTGTGATAACCATACCGCTTTTTCCACTTCTTGTTGGAGCCGTAGAGCTTTTGGCAACCCACTGCTAAATTGCGAGGATGTCCTTGTTCCCAGAAGGCTGCCCCTTCTCTTGGTGGGATAAGCGGAATAGCTCGCTTAATCCGTATGGCATCATGGCAGTTCCTTGTGTCGTAAGCACCATCTCCAGATATCTCGATGATTTGTCGACGTGTTTGCTTGAGCAAATTAGGAAGGACTTCTGAATCAGTGACATTAGATAAACTCAGTTCTGCTGCTACTATCTCGTGAGTACTGGTGTCGACTGCTAAATGCAGCTTTCTCCAGACTCTACGCTTCCCGTCAGTACCGTGCTTCTTGACCTTCCATTCACCTTCGCCATAAACCTTGAGACCAGTGGCATCAATGGCCAGATGCTGTATCGCACCTCTGGTTTTAGTTTTAAATGAAACCTCAACCTGCTGGGCTCGACGGCTTATACAGGTGTAATGCGGACAAACAAGCGGTATGTTAGCCAGCTTAAATACTGAGTCTAGAAAACCTTGCAGCGCTCTCAATGGCATAGAGAAAACGCGTTTTACCATCAGTGCGGTAGTAATGGCTAGGTCGCTGAATCGACGAGGCCTGCCGCGCTTACTCTGTTTGCTTTGCTTCCACTCGCGTATGGCTTCCTCATCAATCCAGAAAGTGAGTGAACCACGGTTGATTAGGGCTTTGTTGTACTGTTTCCAGTTAGTTGTTTTGTAACGAGGTTTCGGCATAAGGCTACGATGATTAACTGATGTAGCCGATCAGATCGTAACTTCCTGATTTAGTTCCATCGAATTACGCAACAAAGCC
>NZ_JBRESC010000020.1:0-71309 GCF_056726085.1 Vibrio sp. 2433-A1 | reverse complement strand
TAATGCCGATCAGTTAAGAAAAATTTTTGAGATCATTTGACCGATCCTCAAAAGGCTTCAAAATCCGATATTAGGAAACTAATATCGGATTTTTCATGTCTTTAGAAAGCCAACTTGCGAATACTTTTCGCTCATGCAATACCTTCCATCACTTTGACAAATACTCTGAGATCCTTAGTCCAGAGCTTATCCAGCAAGGTTTTGAAAAAGCTGGTGTAGCAACAGTGAGAAGAAGACGCTTACCCTTGGAAGCAGTACTTTGGTCCGTTGTAGGAATGAGTCTTTTTCGGCAACAATCTGTTTGGGATATCGCTAACCAACTTGATATTGTCCTACCAGACAAACAGCGCTTTGTTGCGCCAAGTGCTGTTGTCCAAGCGAGGCAGAGATTAGGCGAAGAAGGTGTTAAACAAGTCTTTAAGACGATGGCGGCTCAGAGTTATCAATCTTCTAAGTTTGAAACTTGGTGTGGACTCAATCTTCTATCTGTCGATGGTGTCGTTTGGAGAACGGCAGATACACCTGAAAATCATCAAGAGTTTAAAGCACAGCGTAATCAGTCATCTGAAAATATTTACCCTAAGATACGCATGGTTTGCTTGATGGAGCTTACAAGTCATCAGCTCATCGATAGTGCATTCTCTGACTATCGAACCAACGAAATGCGGCTTGCAGAAGAACTCATAGAACAAACGCCAGACCATTCTCTGACTATTTTTGACAAAGGATATTACTCTCTGGGACTGCTTAACCGATGGAACAAAGTCGGCCAAGAGAGGCATTGGATGCTCCCTGTGAGAAAAGACTTCCAGTATGAAGTCGTTCATAGGTACAGCAAGAGTGATGCAATCGTTGCGATTAAAACAACACCTCAGGCAAGAAAGAAGTTTAGTGAACTTCCTGATGTAGTTGAAGCAAGGTTAGTCTCAAAAATCATTAAAGGTAAGGAGTATCAGGTGCTTACATCAATGCGTGATGGGTTACGTTTTCCTGGCGAAGAAATCGTAGAGCTCTATCGTTATCGCTGGGAAATCGAATTAGGCTATCGGGAAATGAAGCAGACCTTACTTGACAGTGAGTATACATTGCGAAGCAAGCGTCCAGATATGGTTAAGCAGGAGCTCTGGGGTATTTTACTCGCCTATAACCTTATCAGGCAGGTTATGACAAAAGCGGCAAGTAGGTTAGATAGCGTCTGGCCAAATCAACTGAGCTTTACGAGTAGCGCTATGGCTGTGACGCAATACTTTGCAGCGTTGCCTTTAACAAGCCCAGGAAAGCTCCCTAAACACTATGAGGTATTACTAGAGCATGTATCCATGTTTATCTTACCGCCTCGAAGAGAAGATAGAAGTTATCCTCGATGGGTGAAGTTGAAACCCAAGAAGTACGCAACAAATAGAAAAAATGCCAGTCAGCTTAACTGACTGGCATTACACCGAGGTGACCTTTTTTATATTCAAGCAACGCAGATTATTTCTGTACTCGACGTAAAACTTCTTTTAGTAAGTCAAAGTCGTTAGCTAGGTCTTCAGATAGAAGTTCCATCGCTGAATGCTTAGCAAGCGGTGCTGGCAAATCGATATCTGAACCTAGAATCTCATCAACCACTTCTTTGAACTTCGCAGGGTGCGCTGTACAAAGGAATATACCCGTCTCATCTTCTTGCAGTTGCTCGTCTAACAGACGGTATGCAATCGCACCATGTGGCTCACATAAATAGCCTTGCGCTTGTAGGTCACGTACCGACTCAGCACTTTGCTCGTCAGACACTTTACCTTTACCCAGCGTATCCAAACCCCAACCTTTGATCTGGCATAGCTCTTCGATACGTGGCCAGTTGTTTGGTTGACTCACATCCATCGCGTTCGATGTTGTCGCAACCGTTGGTTTGGGATCCCACTTGCCAGTTTCTAGGTAGCGAGGTACCGTGTCATTTTCATTGGTTGCCGCAATAAAGCGTTTGATAGGTAGACCTAGGGCTTTTGCTAGCAAGCCTGCGGTTAGGTTACCGAAGTTACCGCTTGGTACTGATACAACTAGGTTTTCACGCTCTTCTTTGCTTAGCTGAGACGCAGCCTCAAAGTAGTAGCAAATTTGCGCCATTAGACGTGAAATATTGATTGAGTTTGCTGAGTTCAGGCCGATTTCTTCACGTAGCGCAGCATCATCAAATGCTTGCTTCACTAGCGCCTGACACGCATCAAAGTCACCATCAATCGCAACCGTGTGGATGTTTTTACCTAACGTGCAGAATAGCTTTTCTTGCAGCGGGCTAATTTTGCCTTTCGGATATAGAATAACAACATTGATGTCTTCCATACCATAGAACGCATGGGCCACTGCCGCGCCAGTATCACCTGACGTTGCCGTTAAGATAGTGATTTTACCGCCGTCAGAAACGGCCGCTAAAGACTGAGCCATAAAACGGCCACCAAAGTCTTTAAACGCCAGCGTAGGACCGTGGAATAGCTCTAACGCGTAAACGCCATCTTTCACCTTATTAATTGGTGCAGGAAATTGGAACGCTGCATCAACCATTGAATTTACTTGTTCTTCCGTCAGTTCATCGCCAATCAGTGCTGATAAGATTTTGGTACTACGTGAAACAAAATCTTCTGCAAGTAGCGCATCAATATCATCAAACTTAGGCAGTTCTTGTGGGAAAAATAGACCTTGATTACGGCCTAGACCTTGGCGAACGGCTTGGCCAAAGGAAACTTGTTCGTCATTTTCTTTTATGTTGTACAGCTTCATAGCTCACTTCCTGTTACGTTCGAACCTTGCTTGTTCAGGTGACAAACATGGACGAATCCTTCTTCATTTTGTACGTAGTTTTGTTCGAGCCAACGAGCAACACGCTCAGCGACATCTTTATCTTTACAAATACTAAATAGTGTTGGGCCGCTACCAGAAATGCCAGTAGCTAAAGCGCCTGCGGTCGCCGCATACTGACGAGCATCAGCGAACCCCGGTAGCAGTTTCGCACGATACGGTTCAGCGATCACGTCTTTGATCATTTTTGCCGCGAGCTCTGGCTGATTCGAATGACACGCATGAATAAAGCCCGCTAAATGACGACCATGAGCAATGATATCCTGACGACGGTACTGAGATGGTAGGATCTCTCTTGCTTCAGCCGTCGAAACTTTGATACCAGGGTAAGCCATTACCCAATACCAATCATCAAAACACGGCACTTCTTGGCTGATGATGCCTAGCTCTTCTAGCATCAATTGCACGCCACCTAAATAACACGGTGCAACGTTGTCATAATGCACACCACCTGAGATCTGCCCTTCCATTTCACCCATCAGGGCGAGAAGCTCAGTCTCATCTAGGGGTTCACCATGAAAGCGGTTTAACGCATCTAATGCCGCGACGATTGAACAGGCACTTGAACCAAGACCAGAACCGATAGGCATGTTTTTCTCAAGCGTCATTTCAAGAGGAAGTAGTGCTTCCCCTTTCTTTTCTAATTCACGAGCAAAAACACGCCAACAGTCATAGACGATGTTCTCTTTTGGGTTTTCTGGCAGCTTTGCGACAAAGCTGCCCGCGGTTTTGAGCGAAAAAGGCTCATTGCCTGCCTTCACTTGAACGCGGTCACCAAGTAAAGTGCCATCAACTGGTGACACAGCCGCCCCTAGCACATCAAAACCTACACTGACATTTCCGATTGATGCTGGAGCGTAAACCACTACATCCATACCACGACTCATATGTTTATACTCCTAGCTTCCAACCTAATGTACGCATCACGTCTGAGAAGACACCTGCTGCTGTTACCTCTGTACCCGCGCCGTAACCACGCAGAACGAGCGGGATTGGCTGGTAGTAACGACTAAAGAATGCTAGCGCGTTCTCGCCATCTTTAATCTTGTACATAGGGTCGTTTTCATCAACCGCAGCAACACTTACGCGACATTGGCCGTCAGCGATTTCACCGACATAACGCAGTACTTTACCTTCTTCCGCTGCTTTAGCAGACTGCTCTTTAAAGTAAGCATCAGCTTCAGGTAAACGAGTCATAAACTCTTCGATAGAGCCTGAATCATCAAAGCCCGGTGGCAGAGCTTGATCAACGATCACATCTTCAAGCTCTAAGTTCATCCCCGCTTCACGCGCAAGGATCAGCAGCTTACGCGCCACGTCCATACCTGATAGGTCATCACGAGGATCGGGCTCAGTAAAGCCGTTATCTTTAGCGATGTTTGTCGCTTGGCTAAGCGTCATACCTTCATCAAGCTTACCGAAGATGTAAGATAGCGAACCAGATAAGATACCGGTAAAGCGCTCTAGCTCATCACCAGCGGCAATAAGGTTCTGTAAGTTTTCAATAACAGGTAGACCTGCACCCACCGTCGTTTCATACATAAGTTTACGACGAGAGCTACGCGCTACATCACGCAGTTGGTGGTAATAGGCCATGCTAGCAGTATTGGCTTTCTTATTTGGGGTAACAACGTGGAAGCCTGCCGCTAAGAAGTCCGCATATTGGTTAGCGATCGCTTCGCTTGATGTACAGTCAACCAATACTGGGTTAATGATGTGGTTACGCTGAACCAAAGAGATGAGACGCGCTAGGCTGAACTCTTCTGATGCATCGTTCATGCGGTCACGCCAATGGTCAAGTGGTAGACCTTCGCTATCAAGCAACAGACCTTTGCTGTTCGCTAGACCACAAACGCGCAGCACGATGCCTTTCTCTGCCAATTTCGTTTGCTGACGTTGGATCTGATCCACCAGCTCACCGCCAACGCCGCCAACACCAACAACGAACACATCTAGGAAGTGCTTAGAGTTAAACAGGTTCTCATGACATGCCTTGATCGCTTCAGAGATCTTATCTTCTGGGATAACCGCTGAGATAGCACGCTCTGATGAGCCTTGAGCAATAGCAACAATGTTAACGTTCACTTCAGCAAGAGATGAGAAGAACTGCGAAGCAACACCACGAGAAGTACGCATACCGTCACCAACAAGAGTGACAATAGCAACATCATTAATAAACTCTACAGGTTCAAGTAGGCCATCTTTCAATTCCAGTTCGAATGTATCTGTTAGCGCTTGCTCTGCTAAAGCCTTGTCTTGCGCTTCAATACAGAAGCTGATGCTGTATTCAGATGATGATTGAGTGATCAGTACAATTGATACGCCTGCTGATGACATCGCGCCGAATACACGGCTCGCCATGCCCACCATACCTTTCATACCTGGACCAGAGACATTGACCATCGTCAAATCACTTAGGGTAGTAATCCCTTTGATAGCTAGCTTATCTTCGCCAGTATCTTGGCCAATCAGCGTGCCAGCACCTTGAGGGTTAAAGCTGTTCTTGATCAGACAAGGAATATGGAACTGGGCAATAGGAGCAATGGTTTTCGGGTGAAGCACTGAAGCACCAAAGTACGACAATTCCATCGCTTCTTGGTAACTTAGTGATTTTAATAAACGTGCATCATCAACAAGGCGTGGGTCACAGTTGTAAACACCATCAACGTCCGTCCAAATCTCACAGCAATCGGCGCGCAGACAGGCCGCAAGTACTGCTGCAGAGTAATCTGAGCCATTACGACCAAGCGTAACTAACTCACCGTTTTCGTTACCCGCGGTAAAGCCCGGCATGATATTGACGTGACCTTGAGGAAGAGGGTTTTGACGGAAGTTCTGAGTCGATACTTCAACATCTACCATCGCCTCTAAATGCTCTCCACGAGCAAACAGGTATTGAACAGGGTCGATTAGGCTTGCTGCTTGACCTTTCGCTTCGAGAACCGCTTTCATTAGCTGGATAGAAACGCGTTCACCTTTACTGATAATGCGCGCGTTCACATTGTCTGGGCACATACCAAGTAGATTGATACCATGAACAAACTGACGCAGTTGAGTTAATGATGTCTTAACTTGGTTGTCATAACCACTGCCATCTAGGTTAGGCAGTACTTGCTTGATATCTTGGAATAGATCGCGGAATGAATCTTCTAGCTCAGCAATTTGCAGCTCAGCTTCACCATTTTTCAGCGCACCTTCGATCACTGAAACTAACTTGTTTGTGGTTTTTCCCGGTGCTGAAAGCACTACGGCCACTTCTTCTTGCTGTGCATTATTAGCAATGATATCTGCTGCTCGTAAAAAACGGTCAGCATCGGCTAATGATGAACCTCCAAACTTTAAAACTCGCATCCCTTCCTCCAAAATGTTTTAAATCGGCATAAAAAAAGGCCTGTATCTTGTTGGATACAGGCCTTTTTTTGAATTTCTTTCGCTTAGCAGCCTGCCCCAACAATAGCGATGTCGGTAATAATAATGGTTGTGGTCATTACTAGGCTTTGGTGCTGCATACTTTATTTATCTTCACGATGTGTTTGCTTACCCATACGTTTAACCTATTTCTCATCCTTGCGTCAATGAAAAGTTACTATTTTTTGTTCACACTCCGTTCTACTCGCATTCACAAATAAAACTTAAGTAACAAATCTATTTAACCGAATAATGAAACCATAAGCACATATCATAATAACTTTTTGCTATATAAAAGTTACTACTAGTTCATTCGTTTTATGCTTTAATTACAAACGCAGTGGACAAAAAACAAGCAAGGAGCGGCAAATGAAAATAATATTAAGCCTGTCAGCGCTTGCTTTCGCCTGTCCATTACTTGCCACGGAGCTTCCTCCATTACCATCTCAACAACATACCTCACCGCATAAGATCTTTATTTCCAGTGAAAGTGATCAACGAGATTTCGACTCTTGGAAGGTGGATGGCGGTTACTCATACAATATATTTGATAACATTGATCTCTATGTTGGTGCGCGTCTCAATAATAGCGATAAGATCAACGAAACGGGCTTCTTGAGCGGCGTGAGCTATCAGGTGACTCCAAGAGTATCGGTTCAAAGTATGTTGCTCTCTTCGAGTGAAGAAAGTGTTGAAGACGGTAAAGAGAAAAGCCTTTCTGCAGAAGTTTCAAGCCGTCTAAAACTGACGGAAAACTTGGACATTCATGCCACTCTCGATTATCAAGAGTGGCAAAAAGGGGTTGAGGTAGGTTTAGGCTTTCGCTTTTAACTCCAGTCCAGTAACTCAGTTGACATTAGTACCCCATTCCAATCGGCGTAAATGTAATCCCCAGGTTGAATCATTTGATTATGGATAGTCAGAGTCACATTTATTTCTCCGGCCCCACGCTTCTCTGTCTTAAATGGGTTAGTCCCAAGAGCTTTGATGCCGAGTTCCATTTCTGACATGGCAGCCACGTCTCTCACCGCACCATTTACAATGACACCTTCCCAATGATTATCGATAGCCAAAATGGCAAGTTGGTCACCTAATAACGCCTTTTGACACGAGCCATGGCCATCCACAACCAACACTTTCCCAGTACCGTCTTGGCTGAGCATCTCACGTACTTTGGAATTATCGTGATAGCAACGTACCGTAACAATTTCGCCGTAAAAGGCGAGCTTGCGTCCAAAACTATGCAGAGGCAGTGCTAGCAGCGTCACTTTATCTTCATGCTTGTCACAAATATCAGGTGTAATATCTTTCATTTTTCCTCCATGAGCTTCTTAAATCCATTATCTACATCGTTCTTGCCATCTTCCTAGCAAAACCTTGTTTTGTTCTTCTAAGCAGGAGATCAAATACAACCACTCTCCTTCTACGTAATAAATCGCATTTTGGTGGTACTTTTGGCCTAAAATTAACGCTTGCTCTCGGCTGATATCGACGGCAAAGCTGGCCTCACTCCAAGTAAAGTTCCGGTTGCCAACTCGTACACCAGTATAACAAGTATGGTCTATTTCTTGTGCTAAGTGTTGATTTTTTAGGTCATTATCAACCTCAGACAAGCAAACACTTCTCGGGTTCCAAGCCGTAATAATGGCAAAGGTGGCACTTTTAGGCAGCGCAGAAAATCGGAAGTACGGGTCGCAATAGGCTTGCCATAGCTCAACATCTATCATCGAGCCTCCAAACGATTTACATTTAGTAGATACTATTAATATTTGTTACATCCCAACTCTTGATATAAATCAACAAAGTGATTGGAATTAAAACTTCTACGTTGTTAGCATGCTGTTAACATTATAAAATCCGCCTCAAAGACTAATGGGATACTGAGGAATTTGGACCTCAAGTGTAGAAAGTAAGCACCATGGATGGCGGGCGATCAAAGAGAGTGTAATTTTACAGGCTTTGGTTTATTATCAACATCACATTACCTGTATGTTATGTTTTTGCCTAGAATTTATTCTATTAGCACAAATTTTTCACAAGTTTAGGTACCGCCAATGCAAACCCCGCACATTCTTATTGTTGAAGATGAGCAAGTAACTCGTAACACTCTAAAGAGTATTTTTGAAGCAGAGGGATACGCTGTTTTCGAAGCCAGTGACGGTGAAGAGATGCACCAGGTGCTGTCTGACAACCAAGTTAACTTGGTTATTATGGACATCAACCTACCAGGCAAGAATGGTCTACTGCTAGCTCGCGAACTGCGTGAGCAAGCAAATGTTGCGCTAATGTTCTTAACAGGCCGTGATAACGAAGTTGATAAGATTCTTGGTCTAGAAATCGGTGCAGATGATTACATCACTAAGCCGTTCAACCCACGTGAATTAACTATCCGTGCTCGTAACCTACTTAACCGCTCTATGAATTCAAGCGCAGTAAGTGAAGAGAAACGCAGCGTTGAGAAGTACGTATTTAACGGTTGGGTTCTAGATATCAACAGCCGCTCGTTAGTAAGCCCAAGCGGTGATGGTTACAAACTGCCACGTTCTGAGTTCCGTGCCCTACTTCACTTCTGTGAAAACCCAGGCAAGATCCAAACTCGTGCAGATCTACTGAAGAAAATGACTGGTCGTGAGCTTAAGCCACACGATCGTACAGTAGACGTAACAATCCGTCGTATTCGTAAACACTTTGAATCAGTTTCTGGTACACCAGAAATCATTGCAACGATTCACGGTGAAGGTTACCGCTTCTGTGGTGATCTAGAAGAATAAGTGACCTAGAAGTAATCTTCTACTCATAAAAAATGGAGCCACTTGGCTCCATTTTTTATATCTAGATGATACAAAAATGGCCGCAAATCAGCGACCATTTATATCGATTGACTCGGGTTAGCCTCGGCCACCTTTAATCGCATCGATGATTTCAGTGGTTGAACAACCATCTTCGAAGTTAAGTACTTCAACTTTACCGCCATTGGCAATCACTTCTTTACCACCAGCAATCTCTTCTGGTTTGTAGTCACCACCTTTAACGAGCAAGTCTGGCAATACTTCAGAAATCAGACGTTGCGGCGTATCTTCACCAAATGGCACAACCCAATCAACCGCACCTAAGCCAGCAAGTACTGCCATACGGCGATCTGTTGGGTTTACAGGACGACCTGGTCCTTTAAGACGCTTCACAGACTCATCAGTGTTAACCGCTACAATCAGGCGGTCACCAAGCTGAGCAGCATGGTTAAGGTAAGAAACATGACCTGCATGCAGGATATCGAAACAGCCATTAGTCATGATCACTTTCTCACCTTTTGCTTGAGCCTTTTTCACTGCTTCAATCAGAGCTTGTTCACCAATCACACCAAAATCAGTGTCTTGGCTACCATGAACTGCTTCTGCCAGTTCGATAGTCGATAGCGTTGAAGTGCCAAGCTTACCAACAACAATGCCTGCTGCTGCATTTGCTAGCGCACACGCTTCATCAAGCGGCTTGCCTGCTGCCACAGACGCTGCAAGTACAGAGATTACCGTATCACCGGCACCTGTGACATCGTAGACTTCTTTTGCTTGAGTCGGTAGATGGAACGGCTCTTGACCACGACGAAGCAGGGTCATACCGTGCTCACTGCGAGTCACAAGCAGCGCTTCAAAGTTGAACTCTTCAATAAGCGCGAGGCCTTTCTCTGCTAGCTCTTGATCTGATTTAACTTTACCAACAACCAGCTCGAACTCAGCCATATTTGGCGTCAGTAACGTAGCGCCACGGTAGCGTTCGAAGTCAGCACCTTTAGGGTCAATAAACACAGGAACATTGGCTGCACGTGCTTTTTGAATAAACTGTTGAACGTGCTCTAGTGCACCTTTCGCGTAATCAGATAGCACCACTGATTTCACTTTTGGTAGCGCTTGCTCCATACGGTCAAGGATAAGTTCAGCTTCCACATTTTCAAACTTATCTTCAAAGTCTAAGCGGATCAGCTGTTGGCCACGACTCATGACACGCAATTTAGTAATGGTTGGATAATTTGGTAATCCAACAAAGTCACATTTTACTTTCAGTGCAGAAAGCGTTTCATTGAGTACTTTGGCCGGTTCATCAATCCCTGTTAAACCAACAATATGAGCGTGACCACCAAGCGAAGCAATATTCATCGCCACGTTAGCAGCACCACCAGGACGCTCTTCATTATTCTCTACTTTGACTACAGGCACAGGCGCTTCAGGTGAAATACGGCCAGTTGGGCCATACCAGTAACGATCAAGCATCACGTCACCGATGATAAGCACACCAGAATCACTGTAGTTAGGTAGGATTGGCTTCATTGTGGATCTCCAAATTCTAATTCGGGCAAGAGTTTAGCATAAAGGTTCTGCGTTATTCTAACCACTCGTGCCATAGTTTCATTACAAGCTCACGCTCGCTGACAAATTTGTCTTCCGCCACATCCGCATCAAGGTTAAGTAAGTTGCGGTGGTGGATTTGATCGCGCATGCTGGTATAGGCATGAGTCAGCGCCATCGCGGCATCCTCTTCCAGAATCCCTTGCGCCATCATAGATTCAAAAATACGCACATTATCACTCCAACGCGTCAATTTAGGCTTTTCATGACTATGTCGTAGTACTAGGTATTGGGCCAAAAACTCCACATCGGTAATGCCACCAGGGTCTTGTTTGAGCATAAAACGCCCCGCTTTCTTACCACCTAAATGGTCACGCATTTTTATGCGCATCTCGGAGACGTCTTTAACCAGTTTTTGCTCATCACGCACCAAAGTAAGTATTTCATGACGAGTTTTAGCAAAAGCTTGTTGCAGTGGCTCATCACCGTAAATCATTCGCGCGCGAACCAAGGCTTGATGCTCCCAAGTCCAAGCCTCTTGGCGCTGGTACTCATCAAAGGCATCGGTTGGGCTAACCAGTAACCCTGACGCGCCTGAAGGACGCAAACGAGTATCCACTTCATAGAGAGTGCCCGACGCAGTACGAGTAGAGAAAATATGAATAATGCGCTGCGCAAGTCTTAAGTAGAACTGGCGCGCGTCGATCTCTTTCTTGCCATCAGTATAAGAGTGAACAGGGCTATCGTGCATAAACACAATATCGAGATCTGAATTATAACCAAGCTCCCAACCGCCAACTTTGCCATAGCCAATAACGGCAAAACCTTTGCCTTCACGGTCTTTTAGATGAGAAGGAACGCCATATTTTTCGGTCATTTGTAGCCAGGCTTGGCCCACCACAGACTCAACAATGGCTTCAGCAAGATAGGTTAAGTGATCACTTACTTTCATCACTGGTAGTACACCTGCGATGTCGGCAGCCGCAATGCGTAAGATACATATCTGTTTAAACTGACGCAGCGCCTCCATTTGCTGCTCCATATCATCTTCTGGGATACGGGCAAGAAAATCACGCAGTTCGGTACGATAGCTTTCAAGCGGGATCGGGTTATACAACTGTTGTGGGTCGATTAATTCATCCAATAAGATCGGATAACGACCTAACTGCTCAGAAATCATCGGACTGGCTGTACATAGACGAACCAGCTGAATCAATGCCGCTTGATGCTCATCGAGTAGTTCTAGGTACGTAGTGCGCGTTACGATGCGATGCAGTAAATGCAGTACTCGCGGCAAACCAAATTGGGCATCTTTGTGGTTATAGATCGCAGAAAAGATTTTCGGCATTAAGCGATTCAACACTTCTCGGCCACGCGGTCCAAGGGTTTTCTTCGCTAAATCTTTCTTAAACTGAATGATGGTTTCAGCCATTTGCTGCGATTGCTCAGCTTGAATGTCGCTCTCTAGGATTTGTTCAACGACATCTTGCTTCGCCGCCATATCCCACAATTCAACGAAATGTTTGGCGATATCTTGCTGCTCCTCTTCATCGTCACCAATGAGTTCACCAAACACCACATGCACATTGGCCATATGAGTTTGAACATCAGCAAGCAATTGCTCCCATTGCTGATACCCCATCGCTACGGCAAGTTGCAATTGTTCGGTATCACACTCAGGCAAGGTTTGCGTTTGCTTGTCGGCCATCGCTTGGAGTAGGTTTTCTAGTCTACGCAAGAACTTATATGCTTGGCGTAAGTGTTGCGTTTCTTTTGCAGTCAACTGCTCTAACTCTTCAATTGCATCAATGGTTTCAAGCAGCCCTCTTTGACGCAGACTTGGCTCACGGCCACCACGGATTAGCTGAAATACCTGAGCGATAAATTCAATTTCACGAATACCACCCGCACCGAGTTTGATGTTATTACTTAACCCTCGGCGGCGGACCTCACTACTGATCATCGATTTCATCCGACGCAGAGATTGGATAGCGCTAAAGTCGATATAACGGCGGAAAACAAATGGGCGCAGCATTTGACGCAGTTCTTGGTATTCCGGGTACATTTCACGCCCCATTACGCGCGCTTTGATCATCGCATAACGCTCCCAATCGCGCCCTTGCTCTTGGTAGTAATCTTCTAATGCTGCGTAACTCATCACCAGCGGTCCACTATCACCAAATGGACGCAATCGCATGTCGACTCGATAACAGAAACCATCGAAGGTCTGCTGATCAAGCGCTTTAATAATTCGCTGGCCAAGGCGGGTAAAGAACTGAGCATTAGCAATACTGCGGCGCGCCCCTTCAGTTTCACCGTTTTCTGGGTAGGTAAAAATCAAATCGATGTCCGACGAGAAGTTAAGCTCCCCACCGCCTAATTTACCCATACCAATAATTAACATTGGCTGCGCTTCACCCGCGTCATTGGTCGGTGTTCCCCACAACTCACAACAAACTATGTATTGCCATTGATAGGTTTCAAAGATCATCGCTTCTGCGAGCTGAGATAGGTGCGCTAAACTCTCTTCTAAGGTCCAAGTCGCAGTGAAATCACGCCAGGCAATATAGACCATCTCGCGGTTACGGAACTGACGTAACACTCGATGACCTTGCATTTCATCACTGCAGCCAGCCAACTGCTCTGCCAAACACTCACGATAACTTTCACAACGTGTTTCAGCCATCAGCATCTCAGGTAGCTTCTGTTGCAGGCACTCATCACTCGATAGTGTATCGGCAACAAACTTACTTAAACCCGCCACATAGCGAAGCTGTTCCAGGGTCGATTCAGACCAATGAGAAAGCACATCCGATTCGAAAAGAGATTCTAGTGCTGCATGAGAGATCGGAGTGAGCTGCTGGGGCAATTGCATGATTCTTCCTTGTTTCGATAATCCTTGGAAAGGTTATGGACTATTTATACCAGACTTAAACCAATAAAAAACGCCCACTAGCAATTAGTGGGCGCATTATTAAAGAGTTAGCCAATAATTAGACTCGGAACGAAGTAATCTTCTTATCCAGCTCTTCAGCATTTTGCTGCATCAATTCAGACGTTTCTAACAGCTCAGAGATTACTGTTACAGAGGCTTCAACCAACTCACGAACATTGGTTAGGTTCTGGTTCATCTCTTCTGCAACACTGCTTTGTTGACCCGCTGCAGTGGCAATTTGGAAGTTCATGTCATTGATCTGATTAACCTGACCAACAATACCGTCCAATTCACTGCCTGCATTGGTCACAAGCTCAACGCCCTCTGCAGCCTCAACCACACTCTTTTCCATCAGATCTACCGCTGAGTTTGCGCTAGTTTGCAGCTTAGTGATCATATCTTGAATCTCAACTGTTGCCTGCTGAGTACGTTGAGCTAGGTTACGTACTTCATCAGCAACCACGGCAAAACCACGCCCCGCCTCACCAGCACGTGCAGCTTCAATCGCCGCGTTCAATGCAAGCAAGTTAGTTTGCTCAGAAATACCTTGGATAGTGCCCACCACACTACCAATTGAACCAACACTGTCTTCTACTTCATTCACCGCTTGAGCTGATGCAGAAATGTCTTTCGATAATTCACTGATTTTTTGCACGGTATCTTGAACAAAACGTTGACCTGTCGATGCTTGCGTTGATGCCTGTTCTGTTAACGTTGAGGCATTTTGCGCATGGCCAGCGACCGTTTGCACCGTAGAGGTCATTTCACTCATTGCAGTCGCAAGCTGATCAATCTCATTGAACTCTTCTTGAGCTGACTCTTTTGTCTCTGACATGCTCAAGGTCATTATCTCTGTCAGACCAGAAAGCTCTTGAGAAGCGTCAACTTGTAGTTTAATCATCTCTTGCAGTTGAACACGGGTCTTTTCAAGCTCACGTGCAACGTCACCGTACTCATCCTTACAGGCCATTTCGATCGGCACAGAGAGATCTCTTTCCGCCATGGCCTTGATTGAGTCACTCAGGTATTGAGTTTGGCGAAGCATAATGCGTGCAGCAAACATCAGTAGTGCTACAAAAGTGACAATCATTAGCCCAGTTTGCCAAGCCACTTCCACTAGATAAGCCTTATGATGTTCTTGAGCAACTTCCACGCTTTGCGTCGCAGACAATAACGCATTGTAAAACGTGTTCGCATCCCACAACTGCTTTGAGATGATCAGTAGGGTACTGAACACCATTAGCATCACCATCTTTGGAACTAAGCGAATATCCGTGATCAATCGCTCCCATGGTTTAAATGCCAGTTTGGTCATTGTTACTTCTCCACTAAGTCTTATATATTGTGTGCCTAGAACCGTATCTGGCACATAAGCCCGAATACCTTTGATAACTAAGGTATACATGATTTATTTCGAGCCTCGTATGAAAAAGAATAATACCAAAGACGACACTAAGCCGATGAGCCTGCTGTCACTAATCTTGTCTTTTATGGCGCTATTTGTGATCTCAGGCTTGTTGTTTTTTCCATTGCACCCAGAAACTCGACAAGTCCTTATCGGCTTAGACTTTATTATCTGTAGCATATTTATTCTCCAGTTAAGTATAGATTTGATCCGCGCTACAGATCGGGTGCAATTTATGAAACATCACTGGATTGATGTTCTAGCGAGCTTGCCGATGATCGAGCCGCTGCGCTACGCACGTATATTTTCGATTTTGCGAGTGATCTTAGTTATTCGTTCAAGCCGCAATGTGATTAGGCAATTATTAAAGAATAAACACGAAACTACATTGGCTTCGATCTTACTGCTGATGGTGATCCTATTAACCGCAGGTTCGAGCATGATGCTATTTCTCGAAGGTCAATCACCGAATGCCAATATTCAAGATGGCGGTGATGCGATGTGGTGGGCGCTAGTCACTATTTCGACAGTCGGCTACGGTGATCACTATCCAGTAACAGACGCAGGGCGGATCCTTGCGGCGGGGCTTATCATCTGTGGTGTAGGCTTATTCGGTATGATCTCGGGATTGGTCACTTCAATGATTACTTCTCCATCGAAAGTACAAACCAACCGCTCAGAAAACAAAGAACGTCTGCTACAAGAGCTGGTTGAAAAACAAGACGAAATATTGAAGCGCCTTGATAGATTAGAAACTCAAAAAGAGACCAATACAAAACGGGAGTTCTAAGGCTCCCGTTTTAGTTCATTGACAGTTAATCTTGCCAATAAGGTTCAGCTTCAATACAGATCACTCGTGTTTGCTCCATCGCATGGAGAATCGAACTTTCTTGACGAGCAAGCCAACGTTCAAGCTGCTCACGCTCCTCACCTTCGAGCTTATCGACTAACTTAGCCAAGGTTCTTAGCTTCAATAGATCGTCAGTACCGTGGAGTAAATCACTCCAAGGTAAGCGGAAGCTATCACGTTCATCAAAGTCATACAGACTGGCGAAACTCACTCCTGTGTACAAGTTACGCATCAAACGATATTGCTGCTCAATATAATCTTGACTAGTTAAGTTACGCTCTGGAGGGAACGCTTCCATCAACTCTGCCCAAGTTCTATCAAGTTGCTGAACAGAAAAGTGTTCAACGCTTAACGCCATATTTTCACGTGATTTATCATCCAAAAAAGGTTGCCAACCACGAGTGAGAATCCAACGACTCAAGTCCAGTAATAGCCCAGTGTAACGAGACGAATTGAGTAGTTCTAGAATTTGTTCTCGATTCGGTAACTGCTCTTCAATCTGCTTAAGCTCACTGACAAGGAACTTACGTGCATCTAACTTGCGCAGTGCATGGCCTTTATCATCCAGCAGGTCTTCTAAATACTCGTAGTCATTAAGCCATTCAAGATCTTGCTCTAACCATTTCAGCTCCTGACGCAAAATCGCACTGGCACGACGCGGAACCACGCCACCATATACGGTTAAGATTTGGCGAATAAAGCTAATGGAGTGTTTTATCTCATGCACGGCTTCAATTGAGTCGCGCTCAGAATAGATTTGCTCATGGTAATGCCAATGAGAAAGGGCATGCTCTAAGGAATTAATAAAGCAAGACTCAACACTGTCTCTTCTATGAGTATCAACTAAAGCGAGCGGTTTCACTTTATCACCGGTATAACCCATCGCCAATCGATAGCCTTTTGCCGCTTTACTTAAATTGCCAAGGCGCATTCCGCCTTGCTCACAGAACAGGCGCGCTAAGGTAAACAGAGCATCGGTTTGACCTGATTTAAGCTCCAACTCCACTTCGCAAATCGGGTCTTCTTGGCCATTTGCTTCGACTTTACCTTGATCGAAGGCGACTTCAACTTGGCTACCATCAGGCATACCAATCAGCCATTGCTCACGAGTAAAGTTAGTAGAAAACAGTGGTTGCAGCTCCGATTGAAGAGTGGCTATATCTCTACCCTTTGGCCAGATATCTTCTGGGTGCAAAGTTAGGTTAGGTTCATTGCCGTCATGCTCTGCGTTATATTCCGGTCTTTGGTGCAAACCTGCAACAACGCGGCCTGCCGTCTTGACGGTTTGTACATATACATCATCACAACGGCGAATACGCATACCAATATCGTGTTGGCGAAGCCAGTTATCTGGCGTATCAAAGTAGGTGTTACCAAGCTCTCGACAGCTATGCTGAAGTACTTTGGTTTCAGAGATTTTTTGACGTAAAATCTCTGAAAAAGCGGGAGAAACAAAAAACTTCAGTTCTATCTCGGTTTCCATAGTTATACCTTTCAAAGCAGATAGAGACAGAATATTGCCTATTTTCTTACTCGGCAAGAAAGAAATATCGCCCCAATGATGATCTAAAACAGTTTTAATGAGTGATTTAATGGGTTAACATGCGCGCCTTTATAGCCATCGTTCAACATTTCGCCATGAAATGGTGTATGTTAGTTTTTAGGTTATATTAATTGGGTTTAAAGACCATGCCAGTAAATACAATTATGGGGTTATTTGCAAAGTCCCCTATTAAACCTTTGCAGCGCCACGTTGTGTGTGTAAACGAATGTTGCTCACACCTAGTTAACTTCTTTGAAGTCAGTTCAAAGGGTGACTGGGAGAAAGCGGCAGAGATCCGTTCACAGATTTCTCATCTAGAGAAAGAAGCCGACGTTCTTAAGCGCGAAATTCGTCTTAAACTTCCTCGAGGTTTGTTTATGCCTGTGGACCGTAGTGACATGTTGGAACTACTAACTCAGCAAGACAAACTCGCAAACCTTGCAAAAGACATTGCTGGTCGTGTTTATGGCCGTCAATTGACTATCCCTGCACCTCTTCAAGAAAATTTCATTGCGTATGTTAAACGTTGTTTAGACGCAGCTGAGCAAGCGCAAAAAGTTATCAATGAGCTTGATGAGTTATTGGAAACTGGATTTAAAGGCCGTGAAGTAACACTTGTGGCTGAAATGATCCATCAACTGGATGTGATTGAGGACGACACAGACGCGATGCAGATTCAACTTCGCCAGCAGTTAATGACTATCGAAGCGGATCTAAGTCCTATTGATGTGATGTTCCTTTACAAAATTCTAGAGTGGGTAGGCGGTATTGCTGATCAGGCGCAACGTGTAGGTGCGCGTCTGGAAGTAATGTTATCTCGCTCATAAAATAAGTTAACCAAATAACGAAGAGCATCTAAACTAGTTCACACCCCTTATAGGCGATAAATACTGACGCGCTGAAGGGGTTTTGTCGTGCTTGAATTTTGCTCCGCTTGTTATCAACAACTAGGTATTACGATGGATATCCTTGCGAACTACGGCACTGTCCTGATTCTTATTGCAGCAGCTTTCGGTTTTCTGATGGCGATTGGTATTGGCGCAAATGATGTAGCCAATGCGATGGGTACATCAGTCGGCTCAAAAGCACTAACCGTAAAACAAGCAATCATCATCGCGATGATCTTTGAATTTGCTGGTGCATATTTAGCAGGTGGTGAAGTAACCGACACTATCCGTAAAGGCGTAATTGAAACGTCCCTATTCGCTCATCAACCAGACGTTCTTGTCTTTGGCATGATGTCCGCTCTACTTGCAGCGGGTACATGGCTACTGCTTGCGTCTTACATGGGCTGGCCAGTATCAACGACTCACTCAATCATCGGTGCAATCATCGGCTTTGCGTGTGTGTCTGTAGGTACTGAAGCTGTGGACTGGGGCTCAGTTCAAGGTATCGTGGGCAGTTGGATTATTACTCCCGTTATCTCAGGCTTCTTTGCATACGTTATCTTTGTCAGCGCCCAGCGTCTTATCTTCGACACAGAGAAACCGTTATTTAATGCAAAGCGCTTTGTGCCTGTATACATGTTCATCACGACTATGGTTATCGCTCTGGTAACCATTAAGAAAGGCCTTAAGCACGTTGGTCTTCACCTATCTAATGGTGAAGCGTGGATGTGGGCAGCGGCCTTTTCTACTTTAGTAATGGTAGGTGGTTACCTATACATTCAGAAGAAATTCTCTAACCGAGAAGACGACCACGGTTTCGCTGGTGTTGAAGGTATCTTCAGTGTGTTAATGGTTATCACCGCATGTGCGATGGCATTTGCTCACGGTTCAAACGACGTAGCAAACGCGATTGGTCCACTGTCTGCGGTTGTTTCAACGGTAGAGCACATGGGCGAAATCACAGGTAAGAGCACTATCGCTTGGTGGATTCTACCACTAGGTGGTTTTGGTATCGTTGTTGGTCTTGCAACTCTAGGTCATAAAGTAATGGCGACCGTTGGTACTGGTATCACTGAACTGACTCCTAGCCGAGGCTTTGCCGCTCAGCTAGCAACAGCTTGTACGGTTGTATTGGCGTCAGGTACTGGTCTTCCAATCTCGACGACACAAACATTAGTTGGTGCAGTACTCGGTGTTGGTTTTGCTCGCGGTATTGCAGCACTAAACCTTGGCGTTGTGCGTAACATCGTGGCTTCATGGATTGTAACTCTACCAGCAGGTGCACTACTGGCAGTGGTATTCTTCTACGGAATCCAAGCAATGTTTGCTTAATCAATAATGACAGTGATATGTAAGCTCACTGTCATTATTGGCTCAAAACCGCAGAAAGGGAGGCTTAGCCTCCCTTCTTTGTTGCAGTCAGATAAGAAACTACTTACTATTTGGCCTTAGAAAAATTCAAGATTTGGGGCTGTGGCTTTCCCGCCCTTATAGACTGTTAAAGGATTTACCGTGAAAAAACTGGTTTGCTTAGTTTTAGCATCAATGCTAGCTGTGCCTGCAGCATTCGCTCAAGACCGTTATATCTCAGATAAGCTATTCACTTACATGCACTCTGGCCCAAGTAATCAGTTCCGTATTATCGGCAGTGTTGATGCTGGCGATAAAGTGAGGCTGCTGACAAGTAATAAAGATACTGGCTATACCCAAGTTCAAGACATGAAAGGCCGCAAGGGCTGGGTAGAAAGTCGTTTTGTTACTAATCAAGAAAGCATGGCACTACGCCTGCCGAAGCTTGAGAAAGAGCTATCTGAAGTAAAAGCGAAGCTAGCTAATGCTCGCTCAAGTGCAGACCAGGAAAAAGCGGGGCTTGTTGACTCTCTAGAAACGCGTAACCGCCAAATCAGTGAGCTAGAGCAAGGTTACAGTGATATGAGCCAACAGCTATCAGCATCACAAGAAGAAGTTCGTAAACTGCGTGCTAAGCTAGATACACAGAAAGACGACCTTCTACTCAAGTACTTCATGTACGGTGGCGGTGTTGCTGGTATCGGTCTTCTACTTGGCTTGATTCTTCCACACATCATGCCACGCAGAAAACGTTCGCCATCAGGCTGGTCATAAGCAACACGCACTATTTAGAACCTAAAAAGGTCACCATTCAGTGACCTTTTTTATCTCTTCACCATTCCCTAGCCCTGCCAATCATACAAAGCTGGGATCTCGATTTCCTCACCTTGAAAACGCACTAAACAAGACTGCTGTTCAATCGCGACCAATTGCAGGTCATCTTTAATCCAATCACCTTGCCCATACTCCGTGCCATTTATTTTCACCCAACGTTTACCCTCCTTACTTGAGTAAACATGAGTTTGAAAATTCAATGCTGGCAACTTACCATGCCACTTCAGGGCATCTTGGGCTAAATTACTTACGTCACTTTTTGGCTCATTAGTCATGCGCGGCTGGCTCGATAAAGCCGACTCAAAACGCTGCGCCAACTCTGGTGATAGCGCTGATAGATCGAGCCCCTTGAGTAAGTCATCGCTCGGCATCTCATCACTGTTGGTACTTGTGACATTAGCGACTTCTGAACTCGTTGGCCGCTCACTGTATTGGTACTCAGAATCACTCACAACCACAGGCGCCTTATAAGTGCTTTTCAGCTCATCAAACGCTGGGGCTGCTGCAAGGGTAAACTCAGACGGTACATTGACCACCGTCGTTTGAGCAACATTGCTCGCCAACCATTGTGATTTGTAATTGTCATAGGTTTGATATGCTACTCCCCCAGCAACAAACAGTGGCGGCAGCGCTATCGCCAGCATATACGCTAGCTTGTTTGTCGAACGTAGCGGCTGAGACGAAACTTGCTGGCCATACTGTTGGTTCGAATCGAAGGCTTTATGGCGGCGTTCGGAGTGCTTTAGCGCTTGCATCACTTTAGACATTTGATTTCTCCTCTAGACGCTCTAAGGTTGGCGCATCTTGCTGGGATAGCTCCTCAAGTAAACGCAGGGTCTTCTTACCTGCTATCCCATCTACCGATAGCCCTTGCCAGCGTTGGAATAGCTCGACCTTACGTTTAACCTCTGAGTCAAAACGCGCACTTGCTGATTCGGGTTCACCTAGCACTTGCGACAAAGCTTTGTCCAACTGCGCTACCCCTTCACCGCTCATACCTTGCTTTAACGTCTCACTCCAGTAGCTTTGCCAGATATGACGATACTTTCCTTGCCAAATAGAAGTAAGCCATTGGCGGTCAAAAGTAACCAGTTGGTCTTTAACCAATAGCTCAACTTGATTACCGGATACTGAATAGAGAGTCGCAAAGCGTGGTTGTCCATCGATCTTTAGGCTTAATACCACTGGGCGATTGGCTTGAACTAATTCATCAAAGCTCGCTTGTTCAAGCTGACAACGAAACAGCCCATCATCGTTATTGAGGCATAGCTGATCGAGCACCGAAGCTCGGTAGCCCCATAACTTGTATAAATCTGCCACCGCCGCTTCTTGGTCTATCCCTCGATTGAGAATTGCCTTTAACTCGCCACTGAAAGTTAGCTTGTGCTGTTCGATATTTTCAACCTTAGGGTATTGCTGCTTGATAGATTGCTCTACCCAAGGCGTCACCAATGTGGGCGTATACCAATAAGCGCCGCCAGAGAGTAAGGCCCCAATAAGTAGTGAAACAACCAGTGGGGTGTGGCTAGAAATCTTTGTCGACGCTCTATCTGTCGTAAATGGTACCGAGCCAGTTTGAAAGCTCATCACATCATCGCAGGTCGTTTGTACCATCGCAGTAGAAGGCTGAACTTCACCCAAACTGTAGGCTTGTTTTAAGCTAGCATCACAAACTAGGTTGATCAGGCGAGGAATCCCATGGGTTTGACGCGCAATATACTTAATCGACTGAGCATTAAATAATTCCGGAGATCCACCCGCTAAAGTGAGGCGAAACTTAATATAGTCACGCGTCTCATCCTGATTGAGCGGTAATAGATGATAACGCCCAGTCATGCGTTGAGCTAACTGCCTTAACTGGGGCATTTTGAGCTTTTGTTGCAGCTCTGGCTGACCAATCAAGAGGACTTTGAGGAGTTTATGACTATCGGTTTCTAAGTTGGTCAGCAAGCGAAGTTGCTCTAATACATCCGCAGAGAGATGCTGAGCTTCATCAATCACCAATAAGGTTTGGATGCCATTGGCATGATTGTCCAAAAGAAACTGATGTATATATTGATTAAGCTGCTTTAACGATGAATTCGGCTCATAAGCTAAATCAAACTCATCACAAATCGCTTCAAGCAACTCAATGTTGGAGAAGGTCGGATTAAGAATAAGCCCAGCGCGCGTCGTCTCTGCTAAAGTTTTCAATATAGATTTAGCAATGGTGGTTTTTCCGGTGCCTACCTCGCCAGTCAACATAGCGAAACCACCGCCTTCGCCTAAACCAGCCTGGATTTGGAAGATGGCTTCTTTATGGCGGCGGCTCTGATAAAGGAAACGAGAGTTAGGCACAATCGAAAATGGCAACTCTGTTAGTGCAAAATGTTGTTGATACATACTTCTCGTCTCTGGGAATTTGCTGCTAAGAAAAGTACCATTGCTGGCACTATTAGCCAATGGCATTATCAAGAAAAGGGATCACTCGGTGCAAAGATACCTTGTCGGTGGCGCAGTCCGCGATCAACTGCTAAATATTAACGTCTACGACAGAGACTGGGTAGTGGTCGGTTCCACGCCTGAAGAACTTTTAGAAAAAGACTACACCGCTGTAGGAAAAGATTTTCCGGTCTTCCTTCACCCTAAGACAAAAGAAGAACATGCACTTGCACGAACAGAGCGAAAAGCCGGCCAAGGTTATACAGGCTTTGAATGTTACTTCGCTACTGACGTCACGTTAGAAGAAGACCTGCTGCGCCGCGATCTAACTATCAATGCTATGGCGCAAGATCCGCAAGGCAATATCATCGATCCCTTTAACGGCCAACAAGATCTATGCGATCGAGTATTGCGCCACGTATCAGATGCATTTACTGAAGATCCTCTACGTGTTCTACGTGTTGCTCGCTTTGCCGCTAAGCTCGATCATTTAGGTTTTACCGTTGCACCTGAAACCTTGAATCTGATGCGAGAAATCACCGATTCTGGCGAGTTAACTTATCTCACTCCTGAGCGTGTGTGGCAGGAATGGCATAAATCTCTATCCACCCAAAGCCCGCAAGTATTTTTAAAAGTACTGCGAGACTGTGGTGCCTTGAAGGTTGTCCTGCCAGAGCTTGATGCGCTGTTTGGTGTACCTCAACCAGAAAAGTGGCATCCTGAAATTGATACGGGAGTTCATACCCTACTGGTAGCTGAACAAGCGGCTAAGTTAAGTGATTCTCTAGCCGTGCGTTTTGCTGCTCAAGTGCATGATTTAGGTAAAGGTATTACCCCAAAGTCTGAGTGGCCAAGCCATAAGATGCACTGCCACACAGGTGTTAAGCTGATCAAAGTGCTGTGTGAACGTGTGCGTATTCCCAACGAGTTTCGCGATTTAGCTTTGATGGTGTGTGAGCAGCACTCCAATATCCACCGAGCCGCTGAGCTTCGCCCAGAGACCAAGCTCAAAGTGCTCAATAAGTTCGATGTATGGCGCAAGCCAGAACGCTTACAAGACATTCTGCTGTGCTGTATGGCCGACAGCCGCGGTCGAACAGGTCATGAAGAGATTGATTACCCACAACGAGAAATCTTTACTAACGCTTATCAGGCGGCTTTAGCGGTGAATGTGCAAGACATTATCAAAGATGGCTTTAAGGGTGCAGATATTCGCACTGAGATGGAAAAGCGTAGAGTTGAGGCTATTCGAGAGGCTTAACCGACAGCCATCATCCTCAAGAATGAGGAACGAATGAATTGGGGATCTCTTGAAGCGAGCCAAATGTTTGAGGAGATTCCCTACTCTCTCCTACGTCGCTCTATGGAATGACACAAACAAAAACGCCTCCGAAATCGGAGGCGTTTTTTAAAGCTTTAAGCTAATAATTCAAACTATGAATTACTGACCTTTAACTTCTTTAAGACCGTTGAAAGGAGCTTTAGCACCTAGAGCTTCTTCGATACGGATAAGTTGGTTGTACTTAGCAACACGGTCAGAACGGCTCATAGAACCAGTCTTGATTTGACCTGCAGCTGTACCTACCGCTAGGTCAGCGATAGTTGCATCTTCAGTTTCGCCAGAACGGTGAGAGATTACTGCTGTGTAACCTGCGTCTTTAGCCATCTTGATTGCAGCTAGAGTCTCAGTTAGAGAACCGATTTGGTTGAACTTGATAAGGATAGAGTTAGCTACGCCTTTCTCGATACCTTCAGCAAGGATCTTAGTGTTAGTAACGAATAGATCGTCACCTACTAGTTGAAGCTTGTCACCTAGTAGTTCAGTTTGGTGCTTGAAGCCATCCCAGTCAGACTCGTCTAGACCATCTTCGATAGAAACGATTGGGAACTGGTTAGCTAGCTCAGCTAGGTAGTGGTTAAACTCTTCAGAAGTGAAAGTTTTACCTTCGCCTTTCATGTTGTAGATGCCAGCTTCTTTGTCGAAGAACTCAGATGCAGCACAGTCCATAGCTAGAGTAACGTCTTTACCTAGTTCGTAACCTGCAGCAGCAACAGCTTCTGCGATAACTTCTAGAGCTTCAGCGTTAGACTTAAGGTTAGGAGCGAAACCACCTTCATCACCAACTGCAGTGCTGTAGCCTTTAGACTTAAGAACTTTAGCTAGGTTGTGGAATACTTCAGCACCGATACGTAGACCTTCTTTAAGAGTCTTAGCACCAACTGGTTGGATCATGAACTCTTGGATGTCAACGTTGTTGTCTGCGTGCTCACCACCGTTGATGATGTTCATCATTGGTAGAGGCATAGAGAACTGGCCAGCAGTACCGTTTAGTTCAGCAATGTGCTCGTATAGAGGCATGCCTTTAGCCGCTGCAGCAGCTTTAGCGTTTGCTAGAGATACAGCTAGGATTGCGTTAGCACCGAACTTAGATTTGTTTTCAGTACCATCTAGCTCGATCATTACTGCGTCGATTGCAGCTTGGTCTTTAGCGTCTTTACCAACTAGAGCTTCAGCGATTTCGCCGTTTACAGCTTCAACAGCTTTAAGAACACCTTTACCTAGGAAACGAGCTTTGTCGCCGTCACGTAGCTCAAGAGCTTCACGTGAACCAGTTGATGCGCCAGATGGAGCAGCAGCCATACCTACGAAACCGCCTTCTAGGTGTACTTCAGCTTCTACAGTTGGGTTACCACGTGAATCGATGATTTCACGACCTAGAACTTTAACGATCTTAGACATTGAATGTTTCCTTCTCGTTGAATATATAATGTCAAAATTAAGGGCAGCAGCACTACTAACGCTACTGCCCGTATCCTTTACTTCTCTAATTCGCCGCGTTGGTATTCACCAGCCGCTTTAACGAAACCTGCAAATAGTGGGTGACCATCGCGAGGTGTTGAAGTGAACTCAGGGTGGAATTGAGCCGCTACAAACCATGGGTGAGCTGGGTTCTCAATCACTTCTACCAGTTTCTTGTCTGCAGATAGACCTGAAACTTTCAGACCTGCTTTTTCAATCTGTGGACGAAGAACATTGTTCACTTCATAACGGTGACGGTGACGTTCGTGGATCGTCGCACTACCGTATAGTTCACGAGCCTTAGTGCCTTTTTCTAGGTGACATAGCTGTGAACCAAGACGCATAGTACCACCTAGGTCAGAGGTTTCAGTACGTTCTTCTACTTTACCTTCACCATCAACCCACTCAGTGATTAGACCAACAACTGGGTACTTCGTCTCTTTGTTAAATTCTGTTGAGTGTGCACCTTCCATACCCGCTACGTTACGCGCGTATTCAATCAGTGCTACTTGCATACCTAGACAGATACCTAAGTAAGGTACTTTGTTTTCACGAGCGTATTTTGCAGCAAGGATCTTACCTTCTACACCACGGTCGCCAAAACCACCAGGAACAAGGATTGCGTCAAGGTCAGCAAGTGCTTCATCACCTTTTGACTCAACGTCTTGTGAATCTACGTATTTGATTTTCACGCTTAGACGGTTCTTAAGACCTGCGTGCTTCAGTGCTTCGTTCACTGATTTGTAAGCGTCTGGTAGTTCAATGTACTTACCAACCATACCGATAGTTACTTCACCAGTTGGGTTCGCTTCTTCGTAGATTACTTGTTCCCACTCAGACAGGTTAGCTTCAGGCGCTGTAATGCCAAAGCGTGAACATACTAGGTCATCTAGACCTTGGGCTTTAATTAGCTGAGGGATCTTGTAGATTGAATCTACATCCTTCATTGAGATTACTGCTTTCTCTTGAACGTTACAGAATAGAGCAATCTTCTTACGCTCGTTCGCAGGGATCATTCGATCACTACGACAAACTAGGATGTCTGGTTGGATACCGATAGATAGCAGCTCTTTAACTGAGTGCTGAGTCGGCTTAGTTTTCACTTCACCTGCTGCTGCTAGGTAAGGAACTAGAGTGAGGTGCATGAACATTGCGCGTTCACGACCCAGTTCTACAGCAAGCTGACGAATCGCTTCCATAAATGGTAGAGATTCGATATCACCAACCGTACCACCAACTTCAACGATCGCAACATCATGGCCTTCAGCGCCAGAGATTACACGATCTTTGATTGCGTTAGTGATGTGAGGGATAACCTGAATTGTTGCACCTAGGTAATCACCACGACGCTCTTTAGCTAGAACGTCTGAGTAAACACGACCTGCAGTGAAGTTGTTGCGCTTAGACATCTTGGTGCGAATGAAACGCTCATAGTGACCAAGGTCAAGGTCAGTTTCAGCGCCATCTTCCGTGACGAACACCTCACCGTGTTGAGTTGGGCTCATAGTGCCTGGGTCAACGTTAATGTAAGGGTCAAGCTTCATCATAGTCACTTTAAGACCACGAGCTTCTAGAATAGCCGCAAGAGATGCTGCTGCAATACCTTTACCTAGAGAGGATACAACCCCGCCAGTCACAAAAATGTAATTTGTCGTCATGTTTAACCTGAAATTGGTTGAATGAGGGAAAATGGATTTCTTCTGGACGGGATATAAATATACCAGAAGCCCTTTTCCGCTACAACGTGAAATCTATCACACTGCAATTTTTTATTTTTTGCTTCAAATCAAATTCGAGTAGCGAGTTATTCGACTCTCTTCTCTAACGCTTCTTTCGCTTTCACTTCATCCCAGAAGCTATCTAACTGTTCTAGATTAAAATCCGTCAGTTGTTTGCCTTGCTCTGCCACTATCGCCTCAACCCCCTTAAAACGTCTTGCAAATTTTAAGTTGGCCTTTGCCAGTGCCACTTCTGGGTCTTTACCCAAATGTCTCGCTAAATTTACGGTAGCAAAGAGTAAATCGCCAAGTTCCAATTCGACTTTATTCTCATCGACTGAGACTTGCAGTGCCTCTTCCATCACTTCTTCGATTTCTTCTTGAACCTTATCGACCACAGGGCCTAGCGAGTCCCAATCAAAGCCAAACTTGGCACACTTTTTCTGTATTTTTGTAGCACGTGATAGCGCCGGCAATGAAGCTGGTACTGAGTCTAGAATACTTTGTTCAGATTTGCCTACTTTGGCCTTCTCTTTGGCTTTTTCCGCTTCCCAATTGGCATTTATTTGCTCGTCATTCTCAAATTTGGTATTGGAAAACACATGCGGATGGCGGCGAGTTAATTTTTCATTGACGGTCTCGACCACTTCAGAAAACTCAAACAGTCCTTGCTCTTTGGCCATCTGGCTATAAAAGATGACTTGGAAGAGTAGATCGCCCAACTCTTCTTTGAGATTCGACCAGTCGCGGTTTTGAATCGCATCCACCACCTCATAGGTTTCTTCGATGGTATATGGCACGATAGTGTCAAAGCTCTGTTTGATATCCCACGGGCAACCGCTTTCTGGGTCACGCAGCTTAGCCATGATCTGTTCTAACTGTTCGATTGGGTGACTCATTTTCTCTGTTCCTTTAAACCTTTCTATCTAAAGAAAAAGGTGAGCGGCCAAAACCACTCACCTTTAATTGTTATCTGTCATCTTTCAGCGTAAGCCTGAACGACTTAGAGATCTCGAATTACTTTAAGAGGTTCCCTATCACGTTCGTCCCTCACTGTAGGGAATGACCTTATTCGTTTTTACTAAGTAGTTGGTTCTTCTAGCAAGACAGTAAACTTATGAGACTCCTGAGCATAGCTTGCCTATGTGATGGAGCGATATAAGTGCAACTAACGCCGCTAGAAAGCCAAATACGACGAAAAAACTAGCCGAGGCGTTTTACCGACATCACATCCTTGATCTGCTCAACACGCTTAGACACTCGGGTCAAGATCTCAACGTTAGTCACTTCTAAATCAAAATCCATAATCGACAACTGTCTGCGGTAATCGAGACGGTTTTTCATACTGGTCACTTTGATCTTCTCGTTGGCGAACAAGGTAGTGATGTCTTTAAGTAGCCCGCCACGCTCCATCGCTTCAACACGTACAGTTAAGATATAAGAGCCAACAAATCCGCGGCCCCATACAGTATCTATGATTCGCTCTGGCGCATGGTGACGAAGTTCTTCAAGCTGCTCACAGTCACTACGGTGTACTGAAATACCTCGACCTTGGGTGATATAACCGGCAATGTCATCACCTGGAATTGGCTGACAGCAACGCGCTAGGTGAGTCATCAGGTTATCAACCCCTTCAACGACCACGGCATCTTTCTTCGGTCGGCTTTGAGCTGGCGCTTTATTGCCAGCCTCTTTGAGCTTCTCTAACGCTTGCTGGTCTTCTTCTTCCGCAGTTGGCTTGTTCACCAAAGCATTGATGTGGTTAATCACTTGGTTGATACGCAGGTCGCCACTACCAATTCCCACATAAAGCTCATCTGTGCTGTTGACGTTGAAACGCTTCAATGCATAGTGCTCGGCATCTTTAAGTGTCGCACCAATTTTCTGCAGTTCGACTTCTAGGATTTCACGTCCTGCCTCGATGTTTTTCTCACGACTTTGTTTACGGAACCAAGCATTGATCTTAGCGCGCGCACGCCCAGAGGTGACAAAGCCCATTGATGGGTTTAACCAGTCGCGAGATGGATTCGGCTCTTTTGAGGTAATGATTTCAACTTGGTCACCCATCGACAATTTATGGGTAAATGGTACGATACGCCCTGCCACCTTGGCGCCGATGCAGCGGTGACCCACTTCAGAGTGAATGTGATAGGCAAAATCAAGCGGCGTCGCGCCCATTGGTAGATCGACTACATCGCCACGCGGAGTAAAGGCGTAGACGCGGTCATCAAACACCTGACTGCGTAGCTCATCAAGCATTTCGCCTGAATCGGACATCTCTTCTTGCCAATCAAGCAGCTTACGTAACCAAGTAATTTTCTCATCATAGCCACTGCGACCACCGCCACCTTCTTTGTACTTCCAGTGAGCGGCGACACCGAGTTCCGAATCTTCATGCATATCTTTAGTACGAATTTGGATCTCGATGGTTTTGCCTTCTGGGCCTAAAATGACAGTGTGTATTGACTGGTAGCCATTAGGTTTTGGGTTAGCCACATAGTCATCAAACTCACTTGGTAAGTGCTTGTATTTAGTATGCACGGTACCTAGTGCAGCGTAACAATCTTGCAATTTGTCAGCAATGATACGTACCGCACGCACATCAAATAGCTCATCAAAGGCTAAGCCTTTCTTCTGCATTTTGCGCCAGATGCTGTAGATGTGCTTTGGACGACCACTCACTTCTGCATTGATAGAGGAAGCCTTCATTTCTGACGTTAAGTCATCAACAAAATCTTGGATGTACTGCTCGCGGACAATACGGCGTTCAGAAAGCTGCTTAGCAATTTGCTTGTAGGTATCTGGCTGTTGGTAACGGAAAGCGTAATCTTCCATTTCCCACTTTAATTGACCAATACCGAGGCGGTTTGCTAACGGCGCATAAATGTTGGCACACTCTTTTGCTGCCGCTTCACGCACTTCTTCTGGCGCTTTTTTCACTTCAACTAGGTTGGCAATACGTTCCGCTAGTTTAATAACCACGCAGCGGAAATCATCGACCATCGCCAGTAGCATGCGACGGACATTATCGACTTGGGCAGAGGCTGCACCGCCTTCCATTGTGACGTTCAATTGGCCAAGTGCAGCCATCTCTTCAACACCATCAATCAGCTTGATAGTCTCTTTGCCAAAGTCTTCTTCAAACTGTTCTCTGTCATAAGCACCGCTTGTTACCAATGGGAACAACAACGCCGCCACCAACGTCGCTTTATCCATTGAAAGCGTAATCAGGATTTCGATCATTTCTCGGCCACGCCAGAGTAGCAGTGGGCCTTGATCGTTGCCTTCTAAAATAGCCTCGCCACGCAAGTAGACTTCTTTGAGACGTTTAGCCACTTTAGGTTCTTGTTCTAGACTCGCAATCCACTTATCTAGCTCAAACTGTTCGTCTTGATTTAAATGTGCGCTTCTTACCGCAACCATTATTCTCGTCCTGTTATTCTTTTTATATTCGACCAGCTCCGCACTAGGGTTTCCATGTCCAAAGCAAGTTCGTTTAATCCTTTACAAATAGTGCCATTGATTCTAAATGACTGGTATGCGGAAACATATCGAGCATACCTAATTTTTGTAACTTGTAGCCTTGATTGAGCAAGTTTTGTGAGTCCCTTGCTAGGGTAGCAGGATTACATGATACATACACAACTCTGGATGCCCCCAACTGAGAAATGTGCTCGATGATGCCACTTGCTCCAGCTCGTGCTGGGTCGAGGAGAATTTTATCAAATTTTTTCTGTGCCCAACGCTGACCAGAGAAATCTTGCTCTAGGTTGGCCTGATGGAAAGCAGCATTACTGATACTATTTACTTCAGCGTTGTCTTTGGCTTTTTCGACCATTGCATCGACACCCTCGACGCCGATCACCTGCTTCACTTTCTTCGCCATTGGTAAGCTAAAGTTACCTAGGCCACAAAACAGGTCAAGCACACAGTCTTGCTCATCAAGCTCTAACCAATCCAGTGCTTGTGCCACCATTGATTGGTTGACCTTCTGATTGACCTGAATAAAGTTATTTGGTTCAAACGGAATCGTCACGCCAGCTTCGGTATAGTTCGCAGACTCACCCACGACACGGTTAAGTTGGTCACTTTCCGGCATTAAGTAGAGCGTTGCACCATGCTCTTTAGCTAAGGCCTCCAAGCACTGCTGATCACTCTCTTTTAACGCTCTCAAGTGGCGTAGAACAATCACATTGGTGTTGTCGCCTTTGACTAACTCCACATGACCTAGGCTTTCTTGATTAGAAAAACCGCTCAACAGTTGATACAGTGGAGCCAGCAAAACGTCAAGATCGCTATCCAGCACTGGACAATGCGTCACTGTCACAATGTCTTTGCTCTGTTTTTTACGAAAGCCAAACTCTAACTGGCGAGTTTTCTTATTCCACTTTAAGCTCACTCGCGCACGGCGACGATAGCCTTTAGCCTCACCAATGACTGGCGCTTCTAATTCTATACGCTGGCCTGCAAATTTACTCATTAGCTGACCCAACGTTTGTTGTTTGTATTCTTGTTGAGGCTCTATGGCTAAATGCTGCATATTACAGCCACCACACTCTTGGTAATGTGGACAAAATGGTTCTATACGTTGCTGACTTGGCTTTTGAATCTTGATGAGATTCGCTCGGCCAAATTTACTTTTGCTTTCCGTCAATTGAGCTAGTACTTGCTCACCAGGCAACGCGCCTTCAATGAAGATCGGCTTGTTATTTTGGTAAGCGATACCTGCACCATGGTGATCCAACTTATCAATCGTCAAAGATTGATGCTTAGTATTGAGTTGAGTTTTCTTCTTTGGTTGGAAAAAACGCGCCATGCTATGTGCCTATTTTAATTGCTCGAATTACCGTTCAGGTTCCACCTTTTGAACCTGAATCATTGTCTGAGCCGACTGAGTTGATTATGCTTAGTATTTCGACGGCTTCTTTTATTTTGGAAGTTATTTTCCCATATCCACACCACGATGTTTAGACAATAATGACAAGATATGGCTTACGTGCCCGCGTTATTACACTTACCTTAGCGCCAACACTAATTATCGGACTGCTCCTGAGTGCTTTTTTCTCTTTCAATCGCTATCACGATCTTGAAAAGCAGGTAATCAATTCAGGACTCAGTATCATTGAGCCGTTGGCCATTGCCAGCGAAGAAGGCCTTAAAAATAATAGCCGAGAATCGGTTCGCCGTATCATCAGTTATGCACATCGTAAGAACTCCAAGTTTGTTCGAAGTATTGCCGTCTTCGACTATAACCACGAGTTGTTCGTCACCTCGAACTTCCACCCGAACTTTGAGCTGTTAACTTTACCAAGAGATGAGCCGATTCCGCTGTTGGTAAGCTCAGTGCTGAAAGAAAACACACTGATCTTACGCGCACCAGTCATCGCCGAGTCAGGGTTCGTGGCCACCATCAAAGGCCAAAGCAACAATCCAGCCTTAGGTTATGTTGCTGTCGAGCTCGACCTGTCGTCATTGCGACTGCAGCAATACCAAGAGATATTCTCCGCCTTCCTTGTACTTTTGATCGGTCTAGGACTGTCAGCCGTATTTGCCCATCGCCTAATGCATGATGTAACACGGCCAATTTCTCACATGAAGAACATGGTTGACCGAATTCGCCGCGGCCATCTGGATGTGCGTATCGAAGGTAAGATGCATGGTGAACTCGACTCGTTGAAAAATGGTATCAACTCAATGGCAGTCTCTTTGTCGGAGTACCACGTTGAGATGCAACACAGTATCGACCAAGCCACTTCTGATTTGCGTGAAACCCTTGAACAGCTAGAGATTCAAAACGTTGAGTTAGACATCGCTAAAAAACGCGCTCAAGAAGCGGCGCGTGTTAAATCTGAGTTCTTAGCTAACATGTCCCATGAGCTACGTACGCCACTCAATGGTGTGATTGGCTTTACCCGTCAGATGCTTAAGACCACACTGACCAACAACCAAACTGATTACCTGCAAACGATTGAAAACTCGGCGAATAATTTACTCAATATCATCAATGATATTCTCGACTTCTCCAAGCTAGAGGCCGGTAAGCTAGCACTAGAAAACATTCCGTTTGATTTCCAAGCCTCTCTTGATGAGGTTGTCAATCTACAAGCCACCAGCGCCCATGAGAAAGGCCTTGAACTAACGCTTAAGATAGATCCGAAGATCCCAGCGGGATTAGTAGGTGACCCATTGCGCATTCAGCAAGTTTTAACCAACCTTGTCGGTAACTCAATTAAATTTACTGAGCGCGGAAATATCGATATCAGTGTTGAACTGCGTTCGCAAAAAGAAGATTCGGTCGAGCTCCAATTCATGGTGAGAGACACGGGTATCGGCATTTCCGAGCGCCAGCAATCTCAGCTATTCCAAGCCTTCAGTCAGGCGGATGCGAGTATCTCACGTCGCTACGGCGGTACCGGCCTTGGTCTGGTTATCACTCAGAAACTTGTCAGCCAAATGGGCGGCGAAATCAGTCTAACCAGTCGCCTCCACCAAGGTTCGACCTTCTGGTTTACCCTGCGCTTATCTTCTACCGATATGCCAGTTAGCGACTTAATCGAGACCCAAGTATTGCAGCAACGTTCTCTACTTCTGGTAGAGCCAAACATGCAAGCAGCATCGGTTATTCAGCAAACCTTGGTACAAGAAGGCTTGATCGTTACCTATCGCTCATCTCTGCCTGATGAATCTGAAAGTTACGATTATGTTCTTCTCAACCTATCACCAAATATAGAAAACGACGTTGAAACCGTTCAGTTGTGGGTTGAACAGGCGATGAGATGTGCTTCTCACGTGGTCGTCGGCACGCCAAGTACGGTGTTAGCGCTTTCTGATCACTTGATTCAGAAATATCATATTCACTGCATTACGAAACCACTGTCGCGCAGAAAACTGCTGCAAACCCTTGCTGCAAATCAAGAGAGTGTTCCGCTGCTAGAGAGTCCTTCGCAAAATAACGAAACTCTACCGTTGACGGTTATGGCCGTAGATGACAACCCTGCGAACTTAAAATTGATTAGCGCCCTGCTGCACGAAAGGGTGGATTGCGTTGTTACGAGTACCAATGGCCTTGATGCAGTCAAACAAGCTGAAGTGCGGCATTTCGATATCATATTGATGGATATTCAGATGCCGCATATGGATGGTGTTACCGCTTGTAGCCAGATTAAACAGACGGAGTTAAACAGCGATACCCCTGTTATTGCCGTGACCGCCCATGCGATGAGTGGAGAACGTGACCGCCTATTGTCAGCCGGGATGGACGATTACCTCACTAAGCCAATTGAGGAACATGTGCTGCAACAAGTATTGATGCACTGGAATCCGCATACAACTGCGCAAGATTTAGAAAAGCTGGATCTATCAGTGAGCTCTGCTGTGATTGAGCACCGTGAAGAGACGGCTGCTCAAGAGAACCACAGCAATATGATCATTGACTGGCAAGCGGCACTGAAACAATCAGCCAATAAGGAAGATCTCGCTCAAGATATGCTGCAAATGTTGGTTGACTATATTCCAGACGTCAGCGCTATTGTAGAAGGAGCGCTAGAAGATGATCATTTTGATACCGAGCAACTGATTCACCATGTGCATAAACTGCACGGTAGTAGCTCTTACTGTGGAGTCCCAAGACTTAAAAACGTCTGCGCCACGATTGAAAAAGAGTTACGCTCTGGATCAAGCATCGAAGATATCGAACCTGAGCTGTTCGAGTTACAAGATGAAATGGAAAAAGTGGTGGCGAGTGCAAGACCCTACTTAGAAAAATAGACGTTATCGGAGCGTATCAGGCTGGTAAAAACGAACTAGTGAGGGAATATGCAGACAATAAAAAAGCGACCTGAAGTCGCTTTAATTTAGTTGATTAGTTTTCGAATATGACCGTCGCCATTGCGTAATGGCGCTCATCGGAAATAGAAAGATGAATATTGGTCACCCCTCTCTGCTCGGCCAGCTCAAGTGCTTTGTTAGACAAGCTCAACTTAGGTGCACCAAGCTCATCATTTACAATGGTAAAATCGTGGAAGGTAACACCAAGTGCAATGCCTGTGCCTAAAGCCTTAGAAGCCGCCTCTTTCGCAGCGAAGCGTTTAGCTAGGAAACGACCTTGCTGCTTCAAACCGGAAAAGATGTCAAATTCGACCTCTGTCAAAATACGCTTTGCAAATGCTTCACCAGATCGAGCGAGTGCCTTTTCGACTCGCTCAATCTCGGCAATATCTGTCCCTAAACCAACAATCGCCATACCGCTTACTTACGTGCTTCAACCATAATAGCTTTCATATCAGCCACTGCTTTATGCAAGCCGTCAAACACCGCGCGTCCCATGATCGAGTGGCCAATGTTTAACTCAAAAATTTCTGGAATTGCCGCGATAGGAGCAACGTTGTGGTAAGTCAGGCCGTGACCCGCATTAACTGTAATACCAAGGTCCGCAGCGTAACTTGCGCCAGCGGCGATCTTTTTCAGTTCATCTTGCTGATCTTCTTCAGTTTCAGCGTCGGCATAGTGACCAGTGTGAAGCTCAATAAATGGCGCACCACAAGCTTTTGCAGCATCAATTTGCTCGCGGTCAGCATCAATGAATAGCGATACTTTAATGCCCGCTTCTGACAGAGTTTGAGTCGCCGCTTTAACTTTTTCTAGGTGACCAGCAACATCAAGGCCGCCTTCTGTGGTCAGTTCTTCACGTTTTTCAGGCACCAGACATACGTACTCTGGTTTAGTCTTCAGTGCAATCTCAACCATTTCATCGGTAACAGCCATTTCTAGGTTCATACGCGTTTGTAGCGTCTCACGTAGAATGCGAACATCACGATCAACAATATGACGACGATCTTCACGCAGGTGAATTGTAATACCATCAGCCCCCGCTCGCTCAGCAATTTCTGCTGCATGTACAGGATCAGGATACTTAGTACCACGCGCGTTACGTAGCGTTGCAATGTGGTCGATATTTACACCTAGGTAGATTGAGCTCATTTTCCAATACTCCGTGCTCGGGGAATCATCGACATAAACAATTCCCTGCTTTTTAATGGTTTGCCGCCAAGATACGGCTTTAAGGCTATACGTGTAAAGCGTTTTGCCGCTTTGAGTTGTTCTTTTGTGGCAAATCGACGTTCGCTGATAGCGATCAGCTCGTCACCTCTAAAGGTCAGGTTGTCATGACGTACTGAAGCGATAAAACCTTTCTGCTCTCGGTAACGGTAAGTCATTCCGGGATCAATAGGTTCGCCACTACCGGCACAATGAAGAAAATCGACCCCATAACCCATTGCCGATAGCAATGCTAACTCAAAACGCCTCAGCGCAGGTTCCGGATTATCGGCCTGAGCAAGCTCTGTGAGTGCGTGCAAATAGTCATGAAACAGAGCAGGCATCGCCACCTCCGCCATCAACACTCGGCCAATTAACTCATTAACGTACATACCTGAGTAGAGGTTAATGCCCGTTAACGGTAAACCTAAGCTAATGGGTTCAGCTTGGCGCAAGGTCTTCATCGAACCATTTCCCGACCACTTAAGTAGCAATGGGGTAAAAGGCTGAAGTGCACCTTTAAGATTCGAACGTTTACTGCGAGCACCTTTCGACATTAAGGTGACACGGCCATACTCCTCACTAAACACATCGAGAATTAAGCTCGATTCGCTATAAGGGCGGCGGTGTAACACAAAGCAGCGCTGTAAACCTTCAGAGGACATAGAATTTGCCAGACAAATATGAAACCAATATTAACGAGAGATGACTTACTCGCATCCTAAATAATTACTAAATAATCAGCATGATACAAATAAGGAGCCGAGCGGCTCCTTATTTCGTATAACTTGGAGCGAAGCCTCTAGCCTCGCAAACCTTATAGATCGTCGATATAGCCAAGAGAGCGCAGTGCACGCTCATCATCTGCCCAGCCCGACTTCACTTTAACCCAAGTTTCTAAGTAAACCTTACGGCCAAACAGCTCTTCCATGTCTAGGCGCGCTTCACGACCAATCGTCTTGATCTTGTCACCGCCTTTACCAATCACCATTTTCTTTTGACCATTACGTTCAACAAGAATCAGGGCATTGATGTGGAAACCATCTGTGTCTGGGTTGTAGTCGAAGCGCTCGATCTCAACCGTTACTGAGTAAGGTAGCTCTTCGCCGGTGAAACGCATTAGCTTTTCACGCACGATCTCTGACGCCATAAAGCGTTGAGAACGGTCTGTCACATACTCTTCTGGGAAGTGGTGCGTCGCTTTAGGTAAGTGTTCGCGTACATGCTTACGCAGCACATCGATGTTTTTGCCGTGTTTCGCTGAGATTGGCACAACATCAACAAAGTCCATTTTGCTCGACATCTCTTGCATGTGCATCATAACGTCGTTGCGGTCTTGGACAACATCAACCTTGTTCACACAAAGTACAACTGGGAAGTTCGACTTTTGAAGCTTAGTCAGAACCATTTCATCATCAGCCGTCCAGTGCGTACCATCCACCAAGAAGAACACAAGGTTCACATCACTCAGTGATGAGTTTGCTGCACGGTTCATCAGGCGGTTAATCGCACGCTTCTCTTCGATGTGAAGACCAGGAGTATCGACAAAAATCGCTTGGTAATCGCCTTCAGTATCAACACCCATAATGCGGTGACGAGTCGTCTGAGGCTTACGTGAGGTGATCGAAATCTTCTGACCCAAAATACGGTTTAGAAGGGTCGATTTACCTACGTTAGGGCGACCAACGATCGCGACAAAACCACAATGCTGATTTTCTGGTGAGGTAGCTTGCTCGCCGCCTGATGAGAAAAACGCATCAATATCAAATTCGTTGTTATCCGTTGAATCAGTCATTGGTTAATTGCTCTAGTGCTAATTCAGCAGCCGCTTGTTCTGCCTTGCGGCGGCTGGTGCCTTTACCAATAACAGGCTGTCCAATACCTGCCACTTCGCACGAAACCGTAAATTCTTGGTTGTGTGCTTCACCTTTAATATTAGTCACTGTGTAAGCAGGTAGCGGCTTTCTTCGACCTTGAAGGAACTCTTGTAGGCGAGTCTTCGGATCTTTTTGTGATACACCCGGCTTGATTGCATCAAGGCGCGTCTTGTACCAGCTAAGAATAATGCCACGAACCACTTCAATGTCGCTGTCTAGATAGATAGCGCCAATGATGGCTTCCACAGCGTCGGCAAGAATTGAATCACGGCGGAAACCGCCACTTTTTAATTCACCTGGACCTAATTTTAAGTGATCTCCTAGTTCGAATTCACGACCTAGTTCAGCAAGCGTATTACCACGAACAAGTGTCGCGCGCATACGGCTCATGTCCCCTTCGTTAACCTTAGGGAAACGGTGATAAAGATCATCAGCAATGACAAAACTTAAAATTGAATCGCCCAGAAACTCAAGACGCTCGTTATGTTTTCCATTAGCGCTGCGGTGTGTCAGCGCTAAACTGATTAGCTCAGCATCATTAAACTGATAGCCGAGCTTCTTCTCTAGTTTTGGTGTAGGAGAATTCATGCTCTCTCAATAATTTGTGTTCATTCTCAAAATAGTTGAAGTTGTAGTTAGGCGACAAGTAAATTCAGCCCTATGAGCATAGGTATTCTATGTGATTAGGGCGGCCGGCGAACCGGTGAATTTACGCAGTCAACAACGCTACAGCTTCAAATATGAAAAGAATTTAGTTAATACCACCGATGCGGTTAAAACGCACACCAGTTGGAATCCATGAAGGTAATACGCTATCTTCGCTGCGCTCAAACTCGAAGCTAATCCAGATAGCCACAGCCTTACCTACAAGGTTTGCCTCTGGAACAAAGCCCCAGTAGCGACTGTCAGCGCTGTTGTCACGGTTATCACCCATCATAAAGTACTGACCCTCTGGGACAACCCACTCATTCACGCCATTACGCGGTTGATACAATTCAACGCGATCACGACGTAGCGGGTTCACCAAGATTTGATGTCCAGTTTCATTTAATTGCTCATCCAACTGAATCAACGGGATACCATTTTGGATAAACTGGCTTTCTTCTACATTCGATAGTTTTACTGGCTGACAAACGCTTTCACCAGGAGACTGAATGCAGATTTCTTTTTTACTGTTGTAGCGAATCGTATCACCTGGCAGACCAACTACACGTTTGATGTAATCAATACTAGGCTGAGGAGGGTATTTAAATACCACGATATCACCACGTTCAGGTTTACCTGTTTCAACTAGCTGTGTACGCCACACTGGGTCTTTCAGACCATAAGCGTACTTCTCTACCAAGATAAAATCACCCACCAGCAGTGTTGGCATCATAGAGCCAGATGGAATTTGAAACGGTTCGTAGATAAAAGAGCGCAATACGAGTACAGCCGCGATTACTGGGAAAATAGACACACTATTTTCAATCCACCACGGTTGAGTCTTCACTTTTTCAAGAACAGCGGCATCTAAACCATTGGTTTGCGCTTCGATTTCCGCCACTTTCGCTTGACGTTTCTTTGCAAAGACCAGCTTTTCAAGCACCCAGACAATACCCGTTACCAAAGTAACAATCACAAGAATGAGTGAAAATGTGTTCGCCATTGACTTCCCTTATCTCAAAAATACGAAAGTGAAAGAGCCGAAACCCTTCCACTTAATCATTGAATTTAATTCTAATAATCCCATAAATAGTTGGCGTACAGCTAGGCGACTAGCAAACTCAGCCCTATGAGCATAGAAGCTCTATGTTATTAGGGTGAGTTTGCGCTGGCAACAACGCTGTAGCGTCAAATATGACTGGGATTAGTCTTTGCCTACGTGAAGAATTGCTAAGAACGCTTCTTGAGGCAGCTCTACGTTACCGATCTGCTTCATACGTTTCTTACCTTCTTTCTGCTTCTTCAGTAGCTTCTTCTTACGACTCACGTCACCACCGTAACACTTGGCGATTACGTTCTTGCGCAGCTGTTTCACTGTTGAACGCGCGATGATGTGGTTACCGATTGCTGCCTGAATTGCAATATCAAACATCTGACGTGGGATGAACTCTTTCATCTTCTCTACTAGCTGACGACCACGAGTTTGCGACTGATCTTTGTGAGTGATCATCGCTAGGGCATCAACCGTGTCACCGTTAAGAAGTACATCAACACGAACCATGCTCGACGCTTCAAAACGTTGGAAGTTGTAATCAAGCGATGCATAACCACGCGACGTTGACTTCAAACGGTCAAAGAAGTCGAGTACGACTTCTGCCATAGGAATATCGTAAGTCACTGCTACTTGGTTACCGTGGTAAACCATATCAACCTGAGTACCACGTTTCTCAACACATAGTGTGATTACGTTACCTAGGTAATCAGATGGTACTAGGATGTTACAGCGAGCAATTGGCTCACGGATTTCTTCAATATCATTCACCGCTGGTAACTTCGCCGGACTATCGACGTATAGAGTGTTACCGTTAGTTTCTTCAACTTCGTAAACTACCGTTGGCGCTGTAGTGATCAGGTCTAAATCGTACTCACGCTCTAGACGCTCTTGGATGATCTCCATGTGTAGCATACCAAGGAAGCCACAGCGGAAACCAAAACCAAGCGCTGCTGAGTTTTCTGGCTCATAAAATAGCGATGCGTCATTCAGGCTTAGTTTACCTAGTGCATCACGGAAGCTTTCGTAATCGTCAGAAGATACAGGGAATAGACCCGCATATACCTGAGGTTTTACTTTCTTAAAGCCTGGTAGCGCTTTATCACTGCCGTTTTTAGCCAGTGTTAGCGTATCACCTACTGGCGCGCCTAGGATGTCTTTAATACCACAAACAACCCAACCTACTTCACCAGTACGTAGCACATCAGTATCGACTTGCTTAGGCGTGAAGATACCAAGACGGTCTACGCCCCAAACCTGACCCGTGCTCATTACTTTGATCTTGTCATTCTTCTTAAGAGCGCCGTTCTTAATTCGAACCAGAGAAACAACACCTAAGTAGTTATCGAACCATGAGTCAATGATTAATGCTTGTAGCGGCGCTTCTGGATCACCTTCTGGTGCTGGAATTGCAGAAACAATGTTTTCTAGAACGTCATCAACACCGATACCTGTTTTCGCACTACAACGAGTGGCTTCCATCGCATCGATACCAACGATTTCTTCAATTTCTTCTGATACACGCTCAGGATCGGCAGCAGGAAGGTCAATCTTGTTTAGGATTGGCACAACCTCTAGGTCCATTTCAATCGCTGTGTAACAGTTAGCAAGAGTTTGAGCCTCTACACCTTGACCAGCATCAACTACCAGCAGAGCACCTTCACACGCCGCTAGAGAACGAGAAACTTCATAGGCGAAGTCAACGTGCCCTGGGGTATCGATGAAGTTAAGTTGGTATGTTTCACCATCTTTTGCTGTGTAGTTAAGAGTCACACTCTGTGATTTGATTGTGATACCACGTTCACGCTCTAGATCCATGGAGTCTAAAACCTGTGCGGCCATTTCACGGTCGCTCAATCCACCACATACTTGGATTAAACGGTCTGATAGGGTCGACTTACCATGGTCGATGTGGGCGATAATCGAAAAGTTACGAATGTGCTTCATGATTTGGTGTGACTAAACTCTTTTAAATAGGGACAAGAAAGCCGTTAGTTCGCTCTGATTTCTTACATTGAGCGACGGCATTTCAATCAAGTTGGCAGATTCTACCCAATTTCTAGCCGCTTCGCACTAGCTAATTGGTTCGCCTAATATCCTTAATAATATGACTTGCTGAGAAGATTGCTGCTCTAATCGCGCAGATAATCTTTTGGCGAGATAAATCCCCGCAACCGTAGCAAGGGCAGAAGATAGAATCACGATGCCTTCTCCTGCAGCTAAAAGTGGAGCAATCCACCATTGTGCAATGAAAGCACCAAGGATCATGGCAAAGAGCGGGACAAGATACACAATCGCCGCAGATTGCAATATGCTCTTCTCTGGCAGGCCGATTTCGACCATCTGACCCGGCTTAACTAACTTGTCAGTGGTTAAATGCCAACTGAGAGATTTATTCCCTACCGCTTTGGAGACAATGCCAGTTCCGCAACTTTTTTGCGAAGAACAACTGCTGCAACTGGTTTGTTGTTCGCACGCTAACTCTACGTCAAACCCCTTTGAAAGAGGTTTAACGTGAGCAACCGTTGCCAGTGCGGTCATCATTGTGAATCACTCACAGGATTGGCAAATTTGACTGATTGAGCAATACGTTTTGCTGTCGCAGGAGGAACATCACCAATCACTGAGATTTCATGCTCGCCACGGACAAAGCTGTGCAGCGTACGACGACCTTGACGAACCAGTTGGCCTTTCAGCGACAAGTTATCACTCTGAGAAATGTAGACCGAGAAGCTAAACAAGCCGTCACTGTACATCTGGCTTTCGACCATACGATCAGTGTCATTCATGCGGTAGCGATTCAGCTCTTTCGGTTCAAAGCCATTTGGCACCCAAGCAACTGTCCAGTGTGCATTTTCAACTTGCCCTTTTGGCAGTGACAACACTTCTGGCAACTTCACTTGGTTTAAACCACTGAGCGCTTGTTCAATTTTCTCATTTACGTTGTAAGAAATGGTTCGATATTGCTCTAACACCTCACCATCGCGATCAACCAGATCGGCACGCAAAGGTAATTTGCTACCTTCATCGACCCATAAAACGTACGAATAGCGTTGGCCATCTTTGGGCACCACTCTTAGCACCTGACATGCCACGCCAGCTTCACGAGCACGTCCGACTTGAACGAAGTCGTAAAAGTTTTTTAACTGGCTAACATCTGAATTTAACAATGGCATCGTTGGTGCAACCATGTTACCCGACTCAATGGTGAAAGGGTCAACGCCAGGCTCAAGATAGCTCACCTCATCTCCGCGACGAATCACTTCACGAACAGGACCGCTCAAATAGATAAGATGTGCGAGTTGCTTATCTTCAGATACCGCGTGTCGATACAGCAATGGCTCAATGCTGTTTTTCTTTATCAGTATGTAAGACAGTTCATAGTTAAGATGCTGACTTGCCTCGTTCATTTGATACAACAAAGCCTCTGCAGCGTTATCTTCTGCAAAGGCTAATGGTGTGTTCAAACTGAACAGTGTCAGCGCACTGATCAGAAATTTCTTCATTCAACTACCGTTTTAGGATTATCACTACTTTCAATAGTATTTTCACTATTTAAGCGTAGTTGTAATTCGTAGTCTCGTAGCATCGCATTTATGCGACGACGTTGTTCTTGTACGTTCACTTCGCTAGAACTTTGCTGTTTAACCGAAGAACGTGTCAGGCTAACAGGCTCTGCGCTACCAGAAAATGGGATAGTCTGAAGAACAGGTAATGTCTCTGCCCCAGGCGTACTTGGATCGCTGCCACCATATTGCTGCACACCTAAGATCACCGCCAATGAGACACACGCCGCCATCGCAACTTGGCCAAATTGGTTCAACCAAGCAGGTAATTGCTTACGCGCTTGTGCAGGTGTCGGCTGTGCTTCAACACGACGATGTTGTTCTAACTGAGTTATTGTGGAGTACGTAGGCTCATCATCGAGCGCTAACGCCACGCTTTCAGCAATATTCCACTCCGGTTTCTCCGGAGCCTCACCACGCATTACATCACCAATTAAATGGTAGTTTTGCCATGATTGTAGGCTTTCTTGGTCTTGCTCTAATTCAGTAATCAGAGCCTTATCAACCAACTCTCCATCCATGAGTGCTGAAAGTTTCTCTTTGTCAGCCATTATTTTCACCATTAATGTTACTGGTCTAGCGTTGCAAAAGGGGTTGAATCTTTTTTTCAACCGATTCACGAGCACGGAAGATACGCGAACGCACCGTTCCTACAGGGCAATCCATAACCGCTGCTATTTCCTCGTAGCTTAAGCCGTCAAGCTCACGCAACGTCATTGCGGTTTTTAAATCATCAGGCAGTGCTTCAATCGCACTGAAAACGACACGTTTCAATTCGTTGGACAACGTTAAGTTCTCAGGGTTCGATATTTCTTTTAATGCACTACCCGTTTCGTAATATTCAGCATCTTCAGTATCTACATCTTGAGCGGGCGGCCTGCGCCCTTGAGCTACAAGGTGGTTTTTTGCAGTATTAACGGCAATCCGATATAACCAAGTATAGAAGGCACTTTCACCACGAAAGCTTGGTATCGCACGGTACGCCTTAATAAATGCTTCTTGCGCTACATCGGGAACATCACCAGGATTATTCACATAGCGAGAAATAAGGTTGCAGACTTTGTTTTGGTACTTTGTCACCAACAAGTTGAATGCTTGCTTATCCCCATTCTGAACTCGCTCAATTAATACTTGATCGGTCAGCTGCTCGTTCATTCGAGCGGGTACTCCTATTGTTATTAGCCCCGGCCTTATCAGACATGAGCATTAATTATGCAAAATGTAGTATTGACACCACTGCTTACTTGAGCACTATTGTGACCTAGTAAATAAATATAAGTTCAAAAATTCTTCAAACTAATTTTACACAGTGATGCATTGTGCTACCTCTGCTCCCGATTGTGGGGATCAGAACCAAGAAATGCAATGCTCTTTACAGAAGAATTGCACTCAATGCAAAGCTATTCGCGCAGTGTTACTATAGCGAATTGACTCTCGCATTTTCAGAGTCGCATTGGCAAATCTATGACAGGTTTATGAGCGGGAACGCTCTGTGACCACGGCGCTAGTTTTTAAGCGAAAGGCGTCAGTGGTACAAATTAACTCGGGAATTTAAAAGTTTTATGAACGCAAACCGTGAACATCAATGTGATGTGTTAGTGGTAGGTAGTGGCGCAGCAGGTCTATCGTTAGCGTTACGTGTCGCAGAACATGGTAAAGTCATCGTACTCAGCAAGGGACCACGTAGTGAAGGAGCGACCTACTACGCGCAAGGTGGTATTGCTGCGGTATTTGATGAGTCAGACAGTATCGAATCTCACGTTGAAGATACACTGATTGCCGGTGCGGGTCTGTGTGAACAAGATACGGTCGAATTTATCGCTAAGAATGCCAAGGAGTGTGTCCAGTGGCTAATCGATGGCGGCGTCCCTTTTGATCGTGAAGAGAACGATAGTGATGAAGCGCCTCGCTACCACCTTACGCGTGAAGGTGGTCATAGCCACCGCCGTATTCTTCACGCTGCAGATGCCACTGGTATGGCGATGCAAACCTCTTTGCAAGATAATGTTCACAACCACCCAAATATCACGGTCTTGGAACGACATAACGCCCTCGACCTGATTACCGAAGATAAAGTCGGCGGTGACAGCAATAAGATCATCGGCGCCTATATTTGGAACCGTAACCAAGAACACGTTGAAACAGTCCGTACCAAATTTGTCGTGTTGGCCACTGGCGGCGCTTCTAAAGTGTATCAATACACTTCTAACCCAGATGTTTCTTCTGGTGATGGTATTGCCATGGCATGGCGCGCTGGCTGTCGTGTTGCCAACTTAGAGTTCAACCAATTCCACCCTACTTGCCTCTACCACCCTGAGGCACGAAACTTCCTTCTGACAGAAGCTCTGCGTGGTGAAGGCGCTTATTTACGCCGTCCTGATGGTACGCGCTTTATGCCCGATTTTGACGAGCGTGAAGAGCTCGCGCCTCGTGATGTCGTTGCTCGCGCTATCGACTTCGAGATGAAGCGCCTCGGTGCAGATTGCATGTACTTAGATATCAGCCATAAACCCGCTGATTTTATCGAAAAGCATTTCCCAACCATCAATACTCGTCTACTCGATCTTGGTATTGATATGACTAAAGAGCCGATTCCTGTCGTCCCTGCAGCGCACTACACCTGTGGCGGCGTGATGGTAGATAAAACAGGTCAAACCGATTTATCACAACTGTATGCAATCGGTGAAGTGAGCTATACCGGCTTACACGGCGCTAACCGTATGGCGTCCAACTCGCTACTTGAATGTGTGGTTTACGCGTGGGCAGCGGCCAATGACATCATTGCCAACCTTGAAAACGCCTCGTTACCACCAACTCTTCCCGCTTGGGATGAGAGCCAAGTAAGCTGCTCAGATGAGGAAGTCGTTATTCAACACAACTGGCATGAACTACGCCTGTTTATGTGGGATTACATGGGCATTGTCCGTACCGATAAGCGATTAGAACGCGCGCTGCGTCGTATTCAGTTATTGCAGCAAGAAACACACGAGTACTACAGTAACTTCAAGGTATCAAACAACCTGCTAGAGCTGCGCAACCTACTTCAAGTTGCTGAGCTGATGGTTCGCTGTGCTATGGAAAGAAAAGAGAGTCGTGGCCTGCACTATACTCTCGACTATCCAGAGCTTGCAAAAGAGAGTCGCCCGACAATTCTTGTTCCAGACAACCGAGGCTAACACTCAAGTAATATAACCAAAAGGGAGCCTAGTGCTCCCTTTTTAGCATGACGATCAAGTCTCGGTACTGTTTTTCGCTCAAGCTATCTCGCCACAACAAGGCGCGGCTGTTGTCATCATGAACAATCAATAAAGCTATCGGAGAAAGTGCAAGAACGACGCGCTTGATAGGGATCTGCACGCGATCTAATTGGTACTCTTGCGCCGACAAAAAGGTCACATCACCACGCAAGGCTGAAGCAAAGAAGCCAGATTTGACCGTCACGGTCATAAGTAGGTAAAGACTGGGGAATACAGCCACAAGCGGCAAGTTAGACAGGATGACGAATGAACTGGCCAATACCAGAATAAAGTAATTGGCCAGTAGAGAAAGGTAAGAGCGCGTTAGGCGAAACCTAGCGCACTTTACTGAGGTTATGAGCGACAATCTTATCGACCATAGCTGCATGACCTAAGTTTTCACTGCGGCCATGACCCATTATCCAAGTGAACAAATCTGGATCATCGCACTCTAGCAGTGACACAAAGTCTTGTTGCTCATTTTCTTTAAGGCTTTCAAAACACTCTTCAAAAAACGGCATGATAACCACATCGAGTTCTAGCATTCCACGACGACACGCCCATTTGATACGCGCTTTTTGTTCTGCGGTATACATTGTAATTCCTCACCTAATCGGTTGATTTGCGCCGAGTGTAACAAGCAAATAGCTTTGCAACTAGTACGTCAGTCACACTCCCGAGCAAGGTCAACATTTTCCCTCATTTTGGAGGATTTAATGCCACACTACGCTAAAGGTTGTTTATCAATAGGATTAGGCGATAACATACGTCTATTCAGATTCTATTAGGTAACGATCATGGATTGGCAAAAAGACTTTGCTCCTTTACAGCTAGCATCAACGGATTCAATGCCAGAGCTAGCAATTGCACCTCTAACGACTTGGGGAGCGATCACCCTCATTGGCGACGATAAGAAATCATATCTCCAAGGGCAAGTGACTTGTGATGTTGTGACTCTTGATGAACAATCATCAACGTTTGGCGCTCATTGTGATGCGAAGGGTAAGGTTTGGAGTGTATTCCGCTTATTCCACCATAATGGTGGCTACGCAATGTTCCAGCCAAAGTCATTGATCGACAAAGAGCTGGCTGAACTTAAGAAATACGCCATTTTCTCTAAAGTTGAGTTTACCCATAGTGATGAAGTCGCACTTGGCGTCATGGGTGCTAACGCCTCCGCTTTAATTAACTCACTGTCAGAAGAGACAGGCGATGTTCGTCGCGTAGAGGGTGGCAGCGCGGTTAAGATTGATGACCAACGCTGGTTACTACTCGTCACAGAAGCATCCGCACAGCAGATTGTCGCGCAAAGTAACGCAAGCAAAGTATCCGAAGACTTGTGGACACTACACGATATTCAATCTGGCACTCCATTACTTAACGCAGAGCAGCAAAATGAGCACATTCCGCAAGCGATTAATGTTCAAGCTGTAGACGGAATTAGCTTCAAAAAGGGCTGTTACACTGGCCAGGAAACTGTTGCTCGTGCCAAGTATCGCGGTATGAACAAGCGTGCTCTATTTGTTGTCCAAGGTAGCGCTGACAGCAATATTGATGACAATGCTGAGTTAGAACGTGCCGTAGGTGAAAACTGGCGTAGTGCGGGTAAACTACTTGCGAGCTACCGTTTTACGGATAACACTGCACTCGCATTAGTGGTATTGCCTAATAACCTCGACGATAACGTCCAATTACGCTTAAAAGATCAACCAGAAAGCTCATGGACGATTGCTCAGCTACCATACTCGTTACAAGACGATGAGTAATTCATTTTCCACCCATATCACTCAATACTTAGAGGCACAGCAGGTGGCATTTCGCCTGCTTCCGCATCAAACACCAGCAACAACTATTGAAGATGCTGCCGCACAGCGCGGCATTCGTCCTGAGCAAATGGTCAAATGTATTGTGCTTAGAGATATGAGTAATCGCTATGCCATTGCTTGCGCGCCCGGCAATCAATCGGTTGATCCCAAAAAGGTGCGAGCATTGCTTAACTGGCGACGAATGACCTGTGTCTCCATCGAGCAAGTAGCCAGTTTGACCGGCTATCAAATAGGCACTGTGGTTCCGTTGCTGCTTCGCACTCCAATGGAGATCATTTTTGATCAGCAAATCTTAAATGAACCAGAAGTCACCATCAGTAGTGGCTCTAATATGGCAGGGGTTGCCTTGAACTGTGCTGACTTAATTAACTTATGCCAACCTAAGATCTCAGCAATCTGTCGCGATTAAACTATCAGGCTAGCCTATTTATGTTAGCCTCATTAGTAAAATTACAGAATATTACATAAAACATTGATCATTTTCGCATCATATAAGATATTTAATTAAATTATTATTCATCTTGAAAGCATACATAGTCAAAAGGTGTTTTTTGCAGTATTCTAATCTCGTTGGTTAAAGTTCAAGCAAAATTAGTTCATTCTGTTTGGCACTCGCTTGAAAGTAGGTATGTAACTCTTAAGCGACGTGTAACCTTCTCCAACAAAAAAGTGAATCCACTGATTGTTTCAGGACATCCACTTTTTGTGTAATGCATCTGTGACTATTCGCCCGCGTAGCTATGCGGGCTTTTTTTTAAATAAATTTACCGAAAAACCACATCTAATAAAAAAGTTAAACTATTCTTTAAAGTAAATGTCACAAAGATAAGGCTTAATAGTGCTCGTTCTCCCCAATGAGTTCAATAAGTAGAATATAAATGGGGTAACTATCACAATAAAATGGATATTTATCCGTAGATTTGTCTACAGCAACACAAATATCCAAAAACTCAGTTTCTACTGCATATTCCACCACCATAATCACATAAATCCAGGTGGATAATTCGTATAATTTGCAGTGCTTGCTAAACATAAGGACAAATGTATGAGACTGTTTAAGCGCTATACACCAGGTATGATTGCTAAACACATTAGTCGGCTATTCAAGGGAAGAATTTACATCTATGGCGTAGGTAAATTTGAGTTCGATAACGGCAAACTAATCTTGCCAGAAAGAGCTGAAACACGTCACTTCAAAGCGGTTAAGGAAATCAACAAAGAAGTCATGAGACTCCGCTGCGCTTACGCATAAAGAATTAGAAAGGGTTGGCATTTGCCAACCCTTTTAGTATCTGTGAATCAAGTTGCTACAACTTAATCACCGTTCGCTGAGCAAGCTTGGGTAAGTTCCCCGAAAGCCCAAGCGCACGTTTCATTATTTCATCTTTTGCACCTGGCAATTGACCCACCAGCTTCATGCCAATCCCACGAATCAGTTTCTTAGCCGGATTGCTCCCTTCAAACAAATCTTTAAAGCCTTGCATTGCTGCGATCATTTTCGCAGCCTCAGCTTTACGCCAACGTTCATAGCCTCTGAGATTACGCTTGCTGCCGAAGTCTTCACCCTTTTGCCAAAGTTCGATCACTTCTTGTGCCAAGCTTGCTGCATCCAACAAGCCTAAGTTAACGCCCTGCCCTGCAAGTGGGTGAATGGTATGAGCTGCATCGCCAACCAAAGCGACACGTTCAGCCACAAAGTCACGGGCGTAACGCATTTTAAGTGGGAAGGCAAAGCGGTCCCCCTCAACTTCACACAGACCTAGACGATTATCAAATTCCGTCGTGAGCATTTTATTAAACTCACGGTTTGACATCTCAACCAAGCGCTCAGCTCGGTTTGGTTCTGTTGACCACACAATCGAGCTTAAGTTGCCTTCACCTAAGGGTAAGAAGGCTAATGGACCCTGTGGTGTAAAGATTTGACGAGCGATACGCTCATGCGCCTCTTTGGTGCGAACATTAGCCACTATCGCACTATGGCCATAATCCCAATGAGTTAACGGGATATCTTGCTGTTTTCTCACCCAAGAATTTGCGCCATCAGCACCAACAACTAATTTCGCTGTTAATGACTGGCCGTTATCAAGCGTCAACCAAGCTTCGCTTTCGCCCATTGCCATAGAGGCACATCGCGCAGGCATAAATAGCGACACATTGGCTTGCTGTTTCACTTGATCAAGCAGTGCCAATTGAATCACGCGGTTTTCAACAATATGACCGAGATCTGGCTGAGCAAGCTTCTGAGCTTCAAACTCTATGCGTGCGAAGCTATCTTGCTCCCACACTTCCATAGCGCGATAAGGGGCCGCTCTACGCTGCATAATCCCTTGCCATGCACCTAAATTGCGTAACACGGATTCACTTGAACGACTCAATGCAGAAACACGAACGTCTGGCAACGCGCTTAGCTCGCTGTCAGGCTCGTGACTTTCAATCACGGCAATACGTAAATCAGTATCTTTAAAGGCAGCCGCTAAGGCTAAACCGACCATTCCACCGCCAACAATCGCGATATCTACACTTTGCATCATATGTTTGTTGTCCTTGTTGCTGGCTTATCGAGCCACCAAGCCTAAAGTTCTTCTTAGTAGTGGGGCTTTTAACGGGGCAAAGTTATCCATAGCGAATAGCCCCAAGTTACGACCGACACGCATCGTCAAATAGTCATTAGAAAAGATATGCACGAGAGATGATGTCATTGAAATAGTCGCGTTGCGATCTTGTGCTCGCGCCTGCTTAAATTGTTTTAGAACGTTATATTCACCTGGGTCTTGTGGCTGTTGGGCAATAGACTCCGCTAACGTCGCCACATCACGAATCCCCAAGTTAAACCCTTGCCCTGCAATTGGGTGAAGAGTCTGTGCTGCGTTGCCAACAATAGCAAAACGGTGTGAGACATTTTGCTCACGGTAACGCAGTAATAATGGGTAATTGGCTCGCTGTCCGGTTTTGTCTAATCGACCCAGACGCCAACCAAAGCTCTCTTGCAACTTAGCCAAGAAAGCTTCATCACTATAGTTCATCACTTTGGCTGCTTCATCTGGTCTCAGACACCATACCAAAGACATACGGCCTTCAGACATTGGCAGCAGTGCTATGGGGCCAGACTCGGTAAAGCGCTCAAAGGCACGGCCCTGATGCTGTTGTTGAGTGGTGATATTCGCAATCACGGCGACTTGATCAAAATCGTGTTCAGATAGCGTCAATCCAACCTGCTGACAACAAGTAGAAACCGCGCCATCTGCCGCCACCAAAAGCTTACCTTCAACCTTTTGATGACCACTTAACGTCAGCTGTACTTTTTCTTGCTGTCGAACAACTTGCTCTACCGAGGCATGAATAAGCTCAATGTGTTCATCTTGCTCAATTTGATGATGATAAATCCGTCCTACATCGGCAAGCTCAACCACATAACCAAGCGCATCAACAGCCAACTCTTCACAGATTATATCTGTCATACCTGCATGAGTACGGTCAGAGACATGAATGTGCGTTATCGGTGTTGCGACGCTCTCAATCTGTTGCCATAAGCCAACCTGCTTAAGAATATTGACCGTGCCATAAGAGAGCGCAATCGAGCGAGAATCAAACCCAGGGTGCGCTTGATGATCAACCGGAAATGGCTCAATCACCGCAATAGAAAGCGGCTGTGATGAGAGCTTATTTATCGCCAGTGCTAATGTCATTCCAGCCATTGCACCACCAGCAATGACCACATCAAACTGCTTCATTAACCTACCTACTTAGTGAATAGTTGGGGCAGCTCGCTGAGTTGGTCGTTGACCAAATTCCGAGTGAATCGTCAGTACGCATGCTTTAACATGCTCAATTACCTGCTCAAGAAGTTGTGCCTGCTCTTCGAGATCGTCATCTTCATCAATGCCTAACTTAGAAATTTCTTCAAGATCAGCCAGTGCTTCTTTGACATCCTTAGAGGCTTTTTTAAGTTCAGCATTCACCAGACCTAAACCGGAAATAAAGTGGTTTACCCACTCTGCCAAACCATCAGCAACATCAAACAGCGACGCGCTCGCTTCTTCATCAGGAAGCAAGATCTCAAGATCCATACCTGAGCCCGTAAGATCACTGATAGTGGCATCTAACGCCGTTTGTGCTAGCTGTAAGGATTTTGTTGGCCATCCCATACCTTCACTGACATAGTCATAAACCATTGGCTGCCAGCTTTTATCCGTCAAACTAAGACCGCCGCTGAGCATCCCAGTCAATAGACCGTGTAATTCAGCTGGATTGACCGCTAAACCGGCTGACTGTAAATCGCTGGCAAATGTCAGATAATCTGGTAGTTGTTTGTCGCTCATTAGAATGACCCAATTGAAATAAATAAGCTCAATCGTACCACTTACCAAAGCAGCCGAAAACGAACGATTACTCAATTGTGGGCACCTTTTACTCAATTTGCCCAATTACTGTGTTATTGTGCGCTGAATTGCACCTAGGGTTCTGGAAAAGCTTGAATCTTAATGGGCGTTTTTCTATAGTTTCCTCCTCGGTGATTGTTTGCTTTATCACCTTAGGCAACAGATATTAGAGTCGATATGAGTAATCAAGCGGTAGAAGTTGAAATCTTAGGTAAGTTAATGCGGGTAAATTGCCCTGCTGGACAAGAAGAGTCTTTGATTAACGCAGCCCAACGTCTAGAAAGCCGCCTGACTGAAATGGCAGAAAAGACTAAAATTAGTAATGAAGTCCAATTACTGACCTTTGTTGCCTTAAACTGTTGTCATGAGCTTGAAACTCGTGATAGCGATTCAAAGCAAGAACAAAATGCACTGTTTGAGCGCATGGAACAGCTCTCAGCCTCTTTAGATAGTGCTATGAGTAAAGTGAAGCCAGGACAGCAATAGCCTTTACAGTACCAATAAGAATTTACCCTAGAGTGTGCGTTAGGGGATTACGTCCCTGAGCCGATAAGCAATACTAAAGGGTTAGTACTTGGTTGCTATTGAGCAAGCTCGGCATGCACCGAGAAGCCTACGGTAACCATTGCTGATCCGCCCTGAACCAGCTGGTTCATGGGTCAAACATCTCCGACGGCACTCTGGGGTATCCTCCTTTGAATACCCACAAACATGGGTAGTATCATGACACTCTCTCGACAAGACTTTCGCCAATCCATTCGTCATCAACGTAATCAGTTAAGCGATAGCTTCCAGCAGCAAGCGGGCCTAGACCTTTGCCAGCAATTTTTCTCGCTTGCTGAAATCAAACCTGCGCAAAATATTGCTTTATACTTATCGGCAGACGGTGAAGTCGACACCATGCCACTGATAAAAAAACTGTGGCAAAGTGGCAAACGGGTTTACCTACCAGTAATCCATCCTTTCTCGAAGGGGCATTTACTGTTTCTTCACTACACGCCGGACTCTCCAATGATGCTCAACAAATACCACATTGCAGAGCCAAAACTCGACCAAACCCAGATCATTCCAGCCCAATCGCTCGATATAATCTGTACGCCTTTAGTTGGTTTTGATTCAACGGGTCATCGCTTAGGCATGGGCGGTGGCTATTACGATCGCACCTTAGCCCCTTGGTTTAACACTGGTCATGGGCCTAAACCAATCGGTCTTGCTCACGATTGCCAGCATGTTGATGCTCTGCCGATCGAATCATGGGATGTGCCACTACCCAAAATTGTGACTCCAACCAAGGTTTGGCAATGGTAACTTTCTTCGCTCACTCATCGCTTCAAGTATGCCACGGTTAAGGCTATAATCGCCGCGCAAACGTTAATACAACCTCTTTTAGGAGATGAGCATGACTCAAGATGAAATGAAGAAAGAAGCTGGCTGGGCTGCACTTAAGTATGTCGAAAAAGGCAGTATTGTTGGTGTAGGCACAGGTTCTACAGTGAATCACTTCATCGATGCATTAGGCACTATGAAAGAGGAAATCAAAGGTGCGGTATCAAGTTCAGTGGCTTCAACCGAGCGACTAAAAGAACTAGAAATTGAAGTATTTGATTGTAATGAAGTTGCGGGGTTGGATATCTACGTTGATGGAGCTGATGAAATCAATGCTGACCGTGAGATGATTAAAGGTGGCGGCGCAGCACTAACACGTGAAAAGATTGTTGCAGCAATCTCTGACAAGTTCATCTGTATCGTTGACAACACCAAAGCGGTTGACGTACTTGGTGAGTTCCCACTACCTGTTGAAGTCATTCCAATGGCGCGTTCATATGTGGCACGCGAGCTAGTCAAGCTAGGCGGTGATCCGGCTTACCGTGAAGGTGTAGTGACAGATAACGGTAACGTAATCCTAGACGTTTACGGCCTAAAAATTACTAACCCTAAAGATCTAGAAGACAAAATTAACGCACTACCAGGTGTCGTAACGGTTGGTCTTTTTGCCCACCGCGGTGCAGACGTCGTGATCACTGGTACGCCAGAAGGCGCAAAAGTCGAAGAGTAATAATAACTCACTCAATAAATTCGCGAATCTTGTTATTTCATTACAGACGGCACCTATTGGTGCCGTTTTTCTGTTTATTCCTTTATTAATTATTCCTTATTCCGTAATTTTCTTACCCAAACTATATTTTTTTTGTTAACTTAGTGAACAGAAGACGCACAAGGAAAACGTTTGCGTCACCTTGTGAGGTAACGAAACGTTTGCTTTTATTACATTACATACTTTGTGCGCCAGTTAAGCCCCAATTTCCCCATTTTAAGGACGAAGATAATGGCCAAAGTTTCACTGGAAAAAGACAAAATTAAGATCCTCCTGCTAGAAGGTCTTCACCCATCTTCTGTAGAAGTACTTCAAGCGGCTGGTTACACCAACATTGAATATCACAAAGGCTCACTACCAGAAGAAGAGCTACTAGAGGCGGTGAAGGATGTTCACTTCATTGGTATTCGATCACGTACAAACCTTTCCAAGGAAGTGATCAGCGCGGCTGAAAAACTGGTTGCGATTGGCTGTTTCTGTATTGGTACTAACCAAGTCGATCTTAATGCTGCAGCTGCACGCGGTATTCCAGTGTTTAACGCACCATTCTCAAATACTCGTAGTGTTGCAGAATTAGTCCTTGGTCAACTTCTTCTACTTCTACGTGGTATTCCAGAAAAGAATGCTCTGGCACACCGCGGTATTTGGAAAAAGAGCGCCGATAGCTCTTACGAAGCTCGAGGTAAACGCTTAGGTATTATAGGTTATGGCCATATCGGTACCCAGCTAGGTATTATTGCTGAAAACCTTGGTATGCGTGTTTATTTCTACGATATTGAGAATAAACTGTCACTGGGCAATGCAACGCAAATTCACACCATGAGCGAACTGCTGAATAAGTGTGATGTGATTACGCTGCACGTACCAGAAACACCAGAAACGAAAAACATGATGGGCGCTGAAGAGTTCGCTCGTATGAAACCAGGTTCTATCTTTATCAACGCAGCTCGCGGTACTGTGGTTGATATTGAAGCGCTTTGTCACAGCCTTGAAGCGGGCCACATTGCTGGCGCAGCTATCGACGTATTCCCAACAGAGCCTAAGACCAACGCAGACCCATTTGAGTCTCCGCTACAGAAGTTTGATAATGTTATCTTGACGCCGCACGTAGGTGGCTCAACGCAAGAAGCTCAAGAAAACATTGGTGTAGAAGTTGCTGGTAAACTGGCTAAATACTCAGACAATGGCTCGACACTATCAAGTGTTAACTTCCCAGAAGTATCGCTGCCTGAGCACCGTGACTGTTCGCGCCTGCTACACATTCACCAAAACCGCCCTGGTATCCTGACGCAAATCAACACCATCTTCGCTGAAGAAGGGATCAACATTGCCGGTCAGTACCTGCAAACAGCAGCCGACTTTGGTTACGTTGTGATTGATGTTGAGACTGGACGTTCAGAAGAAGCACTTGCTAAACTCAAGAGCATAGAAGGTACAATTCGCGCGCGAATCTTGCACTAATCACTGATTGCAAAGCCAAAAAAAACCACCGACTTATCGGTGGTTTTTTTGTTTATGATTCACTAAGGCTTAAGTGAACGCTCACCACGAGCAATGCCAACAACACCACTTCGTGCAACTTCTAAAACTTCAGTGACTTCAGATAGCGCTTGAATAAAGGCATCAAGCTTTTCACTGGTTCCCGCCATCTGTACTGTGTACTGAGAAGCAGTGACATCAACAATCTGACCGCGAAAAATATCCGCTGTTCGCTTCACTTCTGCGCGAGAGAAACCACTCGCTTTGACCTTAACCATCATCAGCTCACGCTCAATGTGATCGAGCTCTGAGACTTCTTGCACCTTCAACACATCAATCAACTTATTAAGTTGCTTTTGGATTTGTTCCAGTTCCATATCATCTGAAATCGTTGTGATATTCAGACGCGATAAAGTTTCATCGTCTGTCGGAGATACAGTCAATGACTCAATGTTATAAGCACGCTGAGAAAAGAGACCAACAACACGCGACAAAGCACCCGGTTGGTTTTCCATTAGTAGTGAAATAATGTGTCTCATATTAAGTTCTCTCCGTCTTGCTTAGCCACATATTGTCCATACCTTCGCCTTTAATTTGCATAGGGTATACGTGTTCGGTTTCGTCTACATTGATGTCGACAAACACCAGACGATCTTTCATGTCCAGCGCTTGCTTCAAACCAGCTTCAAGCTGATCTGGTGACTCAATACGAATACCAACATGCCCGTACGCTTCAGCGATAGCAGCAAAATCCGGAACGGAACTCATGTATGAGTTAGAGTGACGGCCTTGATAAATAATGTCTTGCCACTGCTTTACCATGCCTAAGAAACGGTTATTCAAGTTGATGATTTTTACAGGGATATCATATTGCATTGCCGTAGATAGCTCCTGAATATTCATCTGGATACTACCGTCACCTGTCACAACCACCACTTCTTCATCTGGCTTAGCAAACTTAACACCCATACCAGCGGGAAGACCAAAGCCCATCGTGCCTAGACCACCAGAGTTAATCCAGCGACGTGGCTTGTTGAATGGGTAATATAGAGCGGCAAACATTTGGTGCTGACCAACGTCTGATGCAACGTAGGCGTCTCCACCTGTCAGTTTATGCAGCGTTTCAATTACTTGTTGCGGTTTAATACGCTCTGGAGAAGTTTCGTAGGATAAGCACTTACGGTCACGCCATACTTGGATCTCATCCCACCATCGGTTCATCGCTTGTTGATCATTGGTGCTGCCTTGCTCTTCAAGCAAGTTCACCATCGCCTCTAGCACTTTTTCAGCAGAGCCTACAATCGGCACATCCGCTTTAACGTTTTTTGAGATCGACGACGGATCGATATCAATATGCATCACTTTCGCATTTGGACAGTACTTCTCAAGATTGTTTGTGGTTCGGTCATCAAATCGAACCCCAACACCGAAAATCAGATCAGCATTATGCATCGCCATATTGGCTTCATACACACCGTGCATGCCAAGCATACCTAACGCATTTTTGTGCGTACCAGGGAAAGCCCCAAGCCCCATTAAGGTGCTAACAACAGGTAGGTTTAGCGCTTCAGCTAGCTCCGTTAAGTGTTTTTCAGCTTCAGAGATAACAGCACCACCACCGACATAAAGCACGGGTTTCTTGGCTTCTAAAAGTGTTTTCAAACCTTTTTTGATTTGCCCTTTATGGCCAGTCGTCGTTGGCTTATAAGAACGCATCGAGATAGATTCTGGGTACTCATACGGTAGCTTGATTTGCGGGTTCATGACATCTTTTGGCAAATCGATAAGCACAGGTCCAGGTCGGCCTGTTGTTGCAATATAGAAGGCTTTTTTAACCGTTTCGGCGATATCTTCCGCTTTCTTCACGAGGAAGCTGTGCTTCACTACTGGGCGCGATACCCCCACAATGTCACACTCTTGGAAGGCATCATTACCAATCATATTGTTTGGTACGTTACCTGAAATAACGATCATTGGAATTGAGTCCATATACGCTGTTGCAATACCAGTGATGGTATTGGTCGCGCCAGGACCAGAACAAACCAGTACTACCCCCGGATTACCGGTTGCTCGCGCATAGCCATCAGCCATATGCGTTGCTGCCTGTTCGTGACGAACAAGAACGTGTTTAATTTGGTCTGTTTTTGCATGAAGTGCATCATAGATATCGAGAACAGAGCCACCTGGGTAACCAAAGATCTGTTCAACGCCTTCTTCGATCAGAGATTGAACGACCATCTCCGCACCGGACAACATTGCTGCCATACTTTTCTCCTTAACCAATTATCCAAAGTGTAAGGTCAACACTCAGAGCTGGTTTTACATAGTCTAGGTCTTATTCGTAGCCTAAATCGAAATACTTCCACTTTTTCGGCTATGTCTTGTCTGCAGTTAAAATCAAACAAGTTCACGCAACAAATGTAACGTTTAATTAGCAACGGGTCTAATGAGACTCTTCTCTCACTTTAAACGATATGCTATTTTTCAACACTAAATCACATAAACAACCTACCAAGAGTAATCTAACCAGAACTTTAATCTGACATTTAATCAAAATACGTTGAATAATATCCATAAAAAGTAACACCTGATGATATTCGACAACCATTTACTTAAATCTAAAGTGGTAAAAAAAATCCCCCAAAGCACTTTAAGTGCCTTGGAGGATTATTGAGCAAGAGAAAAATTAACTTCGTTAAAAACTACTTCTTCTCCGCTTTATCGTTATACATTTCTTCGATTTCATCCTGATATTTGTCATTAATGACTTTGCGACGAAGTTTCTGTGTTGGTGTTAGCTCACCATCATCCATAGAGAAAGCTTTGGGTAGCAGCTTGAACTTTTTCACCTGCTCAAACTTGGCCAACTCTTTCTGCAGGTCATTGACGCGCTTCTCTAGCATCTCAACAATTTGGTGATGCTTAACCAGCTCAACGCGATCATGGTACTTAATATTGAGCTCTTTGGCGTACTCTTCTAGGGAGTCGTAACAAGGGACAATCAATGCAGAAACAAACTTGCGTGTATCAGCAATCACAGCAATTTGTTCGATAAAATGATCTTTACCAATCGTACCTTCAACCATTTGTGGCGCGATATACTTACCGTTAGAGGTCTTCATCAGCTCTTTGATGCGGTCGGTAATGAATACATTACCATTTTCATCAATGTGACCTGCATCACCTGTCTTTAAGAAGCCCTGTTCATCGAAGGTTTTTGCCGTCTCTCCTGGCATCTTATAGTAGCCACGCATAACCATTGGACCACGTACTAAGATCTCGTTGTTTTCACCGATCTTAACTTGAGCGCCAGGCATCGACATACCAATCGAGTCTGGGTTAAAGCACTTATCATCCCAACAAGAAACCGTTGCGGTAGTTTCTGTCATACCATAGCCCAACTTAACGTTGATACCTATCGCATGAAAGAAGCGACCAATAGTCTCATCCAACTTGGCACCACCACATGGCATAAAGTTGATTTGGCCACCAAGCAGCGCACGCAGCTTCGATAGCACCAACTTGTCAGCAAGAGCATGTGACTTCTTCAACATCACTGATGGCTTACGGCCCTCTTGGTGACAAACTGCCATTTTCGCACCCATATTCACTGCCCAAGTAAATAGAACCTTACGAATGAATGGTGCTTTGGCGACCTTTTCGTGGATAGCAGAGAAGATTTTTTCGTAGAAACGCGGAACCGCACACATCACCGTAGGGCGAACTTCACTTAAAGCGTCACGCACTTGCATGGTGTCTTGTAGATAGCAGTTAGTCGCTCCTTTGTAGAGCACATAAAACGTCCATGCGCGCTCAAAAACGTGTGAGAGCGGTAAGAAACACAATGACACATCAGACTCAGATAGGCTTAAACGTTGGTCGTGGCCTTCAAGTTGAGCAGCGATGTTTGCGTAATCTAGCATAACCCCTTTCGGCTGACCCGTTGTGCCTGAGGTATAGATAAGTGTCAGTAGATCATCGAAGTTAGCTTGAGCTAGGCGCTCATTTAGCTCAGCTTGCTGCTCTGCTTGAGTTTTAACAATAAATTGCTGCCAACCAATCGCATGTTCAAAACCACCAAGATCAATATCATCCGACATCGCGACAACCAGCTCTAGCTGTCCACATTGGTCAAATATTGAGACAGCGGCATCAAATTGTGGCTGCTCACCAACAAACAGAATGCGTACATCCGCATCTTGTAAGATATAGGCCGACTGCGCTGCAGTGTTTGTTGGGTAAATAGGCACGGTTACAGCACGTAGCTGAAGCGCAGCAAAATCAGCCACTGTCCATTGTGGCATGTTGTTGGAGAAGATACCGATCTTATCCTGAACTCTAACTCCATGAGCCAATAGAGCAAGTGAAAGTGAGTCAACTTGCTGACCAAACTGCTTCCAGCTAATGCCGTTCCACATATTGCCGACTTTGTGCTTAAGTGCAATGCGGTCACCGCCATTGGCAATTTGGTCTCTAATTCGTTTTACGATATGAAAATCTAGGTTGGCCATTCTTTGTCTACCTTTAGCTTACACATGTAAGCTTTAATCAGCGCACAAGTGTACATTTAGGACTAGAAAAGGCAACTGATGAGCGTCAAAGTTATCAATATAAATAATAAAAAACCTCGGACAGTATTCACCATCCGAGGTTTTATAATTTCGATGATTGAGTCGATTAATCTAATGCAACCACTTCACCACAAATTACCATAAGCTGGTCACGTAGCCAGATATGACCTTTGTCTTTTTCGCTCGATTCGTGCCAGCTAAGGAAACCACTGATCTTACCGTTTTCAAATGGGAAATCGCTCACTTGCAGCTGGTCTTTGTTCGCGGCGTTTTCTACCATCCAACGCGGAGCAATCGTTACTAGTTCAGATTGGCCAACAACGTACAGTACGTTGCTCAAGCTAGTGCCTTCATAGTACGCCTGCACGTCTAGATCGCGATATGCTTGCTCAGAGAAGCTACGCTGGCCATGTACTTTAGATAGTTTTGCGTGACGTTCACGAAGCAATGAGTCTGCCGTTACCGAACCTTGAATACGAGGGTGACCTTTCGACGCGACAACTACTAGTTCATCTTGGAAGATTTCAGTACTAGAAAAGCCTTGCTCATCAAAACGTGCGTAATCAATCACAAAGTCGATCTCTTGGTAACGCATGCGCTCTGCAAGCTGACGATCAAACTCCGCATCAAGATGAAGCTGCACATTTGGTGCTAAGTCATGAATCGTTGACATAATTTTCGGTGCGAAGCGCATGTCACATGGGCTGCAAATCGCTAGTTTAAACAGGCGAGTTGAGGTTTCAGGTGAAAAAACTGAACTTGGTAATTCGTTACGAACTAACTGTAGAGCCTGACGCACAGGACCAAATAACTGGCGAGCACGCTGGGTTGGTTGAATACCACGACCTTGGCGCATAAACAGCTCGTCATTAAACATCACTTTTAGACGAGCAACAGCGTTACTTACCGCCGGTTGGGACATACCTAAATTGTGCGCTGCACGAGTAATGTTTTGCTCTTGCATAACAGCGTCAAAAACAGTTAATAGGTTTAGATCTACTCCACGTAAAGTACTTTCCATACGGTAGCTAGCAATAGCACTCATAGACTCTTTCTTGTCAAACATTGGGCAAGCCTCTTAATTCTTCAGCATAAATGGTTCTTGATTCAAATTGAGTTGGAATAGAAAACCCAAGTCTCGTCTCATCCGTTATATTTATTTGTTAGATGTTTTCTGACGAATTTCTACTATCGGCGAATCATTCCGCGTTTAGCAATAAGATTGACAATTAATCATCATTTTTTACTTACCAACTTAAAAAACTCTTTATTTACAATAAATTAAACCATTTATAAAAAAAGGTAAATATTTATAGACGCCCTTGATATATAAATATTTGATATTAATCCTATGTGTTACAGCGGAGTGTCAGGCATCTGTATGGGTTATTAATGGCAGGTTGATACAAAGTAGCACCAATGGATAATACTATTTTGTATCAGTATTTATTCTAAACTCGTCTCACATAACTGGGAAAATCAACTTTTTCCCACAAGGATTGACTAAGCTCGGTCGTATCTCCCCACTCACCTTGCTTAATCCAACACGCTAATGCAGTGGCTACATCAGGATAAGTAACACTTTCTACACTCGGCTCATCTAGCCAATGGCGTACCACTGAAGGATCCAAAATTTCCATCCGCGTAGCAAGCCCCAGCTCTTCTAAGGTAGCCACGTTGCTCACTTGTTCAAACTGACCTTTCAGTGGTTTAAGCAACAGTTTCTTACCTAAGCTAAGCGCCTCGGATGGCAGTTCAAATCCGCCATTAGTAATCACCCCTTTACAACGACCTAAGCTGGATTGGAATGCACCAAAGCTCAATGGAAAGAACTCAATATTTTCGATCAACTTATGTTCGATAATTTCAGGATGGAAACAGACGAAGGATTGACAGGTAAAGCGCAGCAGTAGCTCAGTGATATCATTGATACTTTCAAACGGTAAATAAACCAACACAAATGCTTCTTCTCGGCAGGCTAAATTCGTTGTATGGATAATGGGAGGCAAAATGGGCTGTTCAAAATGGTGCCAGTGCAGGCCGATATAATGATCTGCCGGTGCAAAGTACTCTATCACTTGTCTATCTAACCAATTCGCTCCCTGCAAAGGGACCGCATAACGAAACGCATTTTGATGACTCACACTGATCGACGGAACGCCACGCTTTTTGGCTGCCCACGCTGATACTGGCTCAAAGTCATTTAGCACTAAGTCATAGCGAGACAAACTCAAACTACTCACGTCACTCCACAGCTGCCATATATTATTAGACATCAATGTTTTCGCGTAATGAATACCGCCTCGCTCAGTAGCAAAAGAGAGGCCGCGACGCGTGTGATAATCGCCAAATTCTTCCATAGAAAAGTACTTGGCTTTTTCTCGCCCAGTGAACAAATAATCCACCTCAATCCCCTGCTTGGTCAGACAGCGCGACATTGCCCTAGCGCGAGCTATATGACCATTTCCGGTTCCCTGTATGCCGTAAAGTATTTTCATTTATCCCCCTCCCAACAGCAACATGGCTAACTTGGCGCAACCAACTCCTAAGGCCGCCCCAAGAATGACATCGGTAAGAAAATGAACACCAAGTAAAATACGCGCACTGGCAATCAAGCTAGCCCAAACGAACGCAAATATTGTCAGGTCGACATACCAATATGAAATGAGCGTCGCCATCAAAAATGCTGCAGCCGTATGTCCTGACGGTAAGCTGTAACGGTCACTTGGGGTAATAAATGAAGTAACAAGGTCCGAACAGTCATTGGGACGTCGACGCTTAAATAGATTTTTCACTCCCCAATAAATTGGCAGCTCAATGACAAAGGCCATAAGACCGACCAGAAGGAATTGCTGGCCGCTATCCCCTCCAAAGCCACTCGCAGCTAACCCCAAAAGCGCATAAAGGTGACCATCTCCTGTATGCGAAATAGCCCTACTTACTCTAGACAGAGGATACGAAAATTTGTGCTGTAGACAGAAAAGCGAAAACGCCAGATCTAACTTGGCAATTGGCTCAATAGAACGCATTACCGACTCCTTTTGTACGGTGTTACGCTCAAGCTAAATAGAGTTGATGACAAGTGGGTGACGCTTTCACTGAGTTTCAATGACAGTGTAAAGCGAAAGCTAACATCTGCTGTAGATGTTCAAACAATTGCGAAGTGAGTAAAAGCAAACGGTTACATTCATAAATTTAATGAAAACAGCCATTAAAATTGTCTATTTTATCGGATTCTTGATTGAACTGATCTGACTTGCATAAAAAAGTCACTTTAGGGTTGACGTTACGCCTCTAGTGCGGTACTAATTTGTTAACTTAAACATGTGGATTATTTAACGCCCATAAAGGAATCGTTAACAATGATGAACCGTTTTTCTATCCTGCTGAGCCTCCTCCTTATCGTGAAAGCATCGCGCGGGTAGGCTGTGGAAGAAAAATAACCACAAAGATTTTCAAAAAGCCCGCACTCAGATGCGGGTTTTTTTATACCTAGCTTTTTATAGCTAAGTAATCGAAGTAAACGATTAACAGATGCGGTAAGCATCGAATCACTAAGGAAGCACTCATGAACGATCAAGTCATTATCTTCGACACCACTCTACGTGATGGCGAACAAGCGTTGTCAGCAAGCTTGACGGTTAAAGAAAAACTGCAAATTGCCTACGCACTTGAAAGGCTGGGTGTGGATGTTATTGAAGCGGGTTTCCCTGTTTCATCACCAGGTGACTTCGAGTCAGTACAGACCATTGCACGCAATATTAAAAACAGCCGTATCTGTGGCCTTTCGCGTGCCGTCGCAAAAGACATTGATGCAGCGGCTGAAGCGTTAAAAGTTGCTGACCAATTCCGTATTCATACCTTTATTTCCACTTCTACCGTTCACGTTCAAGACAAATTACGCCGAAGCTATGATGATGTAGTTGAAATGGGTGTTAAAGCCGTAAAACACGCACGTAAATACACGGATGACGTAGAGTTTTCTTGTGAAGATGCCGGCCGCACTCCAATTGATAACCTATGTCGTATGGTCGAAGCTGCGATTGATGCTGGCGCGAACACCATCAACATCCCGGATACCGTTGGCTATACAGTACCAAGTGAATTTGGCGGCATTATTCAAACGCTATTTAACCGTGTGCCTAATATCGATAAAGCGATTATCTCTGTGCACTGTCACGATGACCTAGGTATGTCTGTTGCGAACTCAATTGCCGCTGTGCAAGCCGGTGCTCGTCAGATTGAAGGGACTATCAATGGTATCGGTGAGCGTGCGGGTAACTGTTCGCTAGAAGAAATTGCGATGATCATCAAGACTCGACAAGAGCTATTAGGCGTTCACACTGATCTAAAACATGATGAGATTCACCGTACTAGTAAGTTGGTTAGCCAGCTTTGTAATATGCCGATTCAAGACAACAAGGCTATCGTAGGCGCTAATGCATTCAGCCACTCTTCAGGTATTCACCAAGATGGCATGCTTAAGAATAAAAATACCTACGAGATCATGACGCCGGAATCGATAGGCCTTAAGAACCAAGCGCTAAACCTAACCAGCCGCAGTGGTCGCGCAGCCGTGAAGAGCCATATGGACACCATGGGCTACAAAGAAGACGAGTACAATCTAGATGCACTATACGAAGACTTCTTGAAATTAGCGGACCGTAAAGGGCAAGTATTTGATTACGACCTAGAAGCTCTAATGCACTTCTCTAACTTGCGCGAAGAAGATGACTTCTACAAATTGAACTACCTAAGCGTGCAATCGGGTAGCGTAATGGCAACCACCAGTATCAAACTGCAATGTGGCGATGAAGAGCAATCTGAAGCTGCGGTTGGTAATGGTCCTGTTGATGCGTTATACCAGTGTATCTATCGTGTAACGGGTTATGATATTGTTCTAGACAAGTTCGATTTAACCGCAAAAGGCGAAGGTGAAGATGGGCTAGGTCAAGCGGATATTATTGCTAACTACAAAGGTCGCAAATATCACGGTACCGGTGTTTCAACCGATATCGTAGAAGCTTCTGGCCAGGCGCTATTACACGTTATCAACAGCATCCATCGTGCTGACAAGATCGCTGAGATCAAACAGAAAAAAATCGAAACAGTATAAGTAAGACTCCAAGGGTGCGACCCGTCCTTGGAAGAAATAAAAATTAAAGGAATAACATGACAGACAAATCATACAACATTGCCGTTTTACCAGGAGATGGCATTGGCCCAGAAGTGATGGCTCAAGCGCACAAAGTTCTAGACGCGATTGAGAAAAAACACAGCATCAAATTTGCGCGTGAAGAGCATGATGTTGGCGGTATTGCCATCGATAACCACGGTTGTCCACTGCCTGAAAGCACAGTAAAAGCTTGTGAAGATTCAGATGCAGTGCTATTTGGCTCAGTTGGCGGCCCTAAATGGGAACACCTACCACCAAACGATCAACCAGAGCGTGGCGCACTACTTCCACTACGTAAGCATTTCCAATTGTTCTGTAACTTACGTCCTGCGCAAATTCATAAAGGCCTTGAAGGCTTCTCACCGCTGCGTGCTGATATTTCTGGTAACGGTTTTGATATCGTTGTGGTACGTGAACTGACTGGTGGCATCTACTTCGGTCAGCCTAAAGGTCGCGAAGGCGAAGGTCCAAACGAGAAAGCATTCGACACTGAGGTTTACCACCGTTTCGAGATTGAACGTATCGCTAAGATTGCCTTTGAATCTGCTCGTCTACGTGACAAAAAAGTGTGTTCTATCGATAAAGCGAACGTACTTCAGAGCTCTATCTTATGGCGTGAAGTGGTCGAAGAAATTGCAAAAGATTACCCAGATGTTGAGCTTTCGCACATGTACATCGATAACGCGACAATGCAGCTAATCAAAGATCCTGCCCAATTCGACGTCATGCTGTGTTCAAATATCTTCGGCGACATAATCTCAGATGAGTGCGCGATGATCACAGGCTCTATGGGTATGCTACCTTCAGCATCACTAAATGAAAGTAAGTTTGGCCTGTACGAACCTGCCGGCGGTAGTGCGCCTGACATCGCAGGTAAAAATATCGCAAACCCTGTGGCACAAATTCTATCAGCAGCATTAATGCTACGTTACAGCCTAGGTGAAGAAGCTGCAGCGCAAGATATTGAAGCTGCAGTATCTAAAGCCCTATCAGCAGGCGAGCTAACCGGCGACCTTTCTGGTGATAAGCCTGCCCTATCGACTTCTGAGATGGGCGATAAGATCGCAGAGTACATCTTGAACTCATAATTACCGAATACACAAACACAACAGATTAAAGTCGTCATTAATAATATCAACCCAATGACAGAGGTATTTCCTCTAAGTCATTGGTGCTACAGCAAGGCAGTGAGAGCAATCAGGCCTAGGAGTTTAGGTCCGCTAAATGACTAGACTGATTGTTCGAAGCTAACGCCACTGTAGTGACAGGACGACGAGGAAGAGCAATGGGCAAAACATTATACGAAAAAGTCTACGACGCACATGTCGCTGTAGCCGCCGAGGGTGAAAACCCAATTTTATACATCGATCGCCACTTAGTTCATGAAGTAACGTCACCTCAGGCGTTCGATGGCCTACGTGAAAAAGGCCGTAAAGTGCGTCAGGTAAACAAGACATTTGCTACCATGGACCACAACGTTTCTACGCAAACAAAAGATATTAACGCTTCGGGTGAGATGGCACGTATCCAAATGGAAACGCTATCTAAAAACTGTGAAGAGTTTGGTGTAACCCTTTACGACATCAACCACAAGTACCAAGGTATTGTACATGTGATGGGCCCAGAGCTAGGCATTACCCTGCCAGGTATGACGATTGTTTGTGGTGACTCACACACGGCAACGCACGGCGCATTTGGCTCGCTAGCATTTGGTATCGGCACCTCAGAAGTTGAGCACGTACTAGCGACTCAAACGCTAAAACAAGCGCGCGCGAAAACGATGAAGATTGAAGTGAAAGGTAAGGTAGCTCCTGGCATCACGGCAAAAGACATCGTGCTAGCCATCATCGGTGAGACGACTGCAGCTGGCGGTACTGGCTACGTAGTTGAGTTCTGCGGCGAAGCGATTACTGATCTTACGATGGAGGGTCGTATGACAGTATGTAACATGGCTATCGAGCTAGGTGCCAAAGCGGGGCTAATCGCACCAGATAAAACTACATTCGAATACATTAAAGGCCGTAAGTTCTCACCACAAGGTGAAGACCTAGACGCTGCTATCGAGTATTGGAAATCACTAAAAACTGACGATGATGCTGAGTTTGATGCAGTCGTAACGCTAAACGCAGCAGACATTAAACCACAAGTCACTTGGGGTACTAACCCTGGTCAGGTAATCGCCGTTGATCAACCCATCCCTGCTCCAGAAAGTTTTTCTGACCCAGTAGAAAAAGCTTCTGCTGAAAAAGCATTGGCTTACATGGGTCTAGAAGCCGGCAAAGCGCTATCAGACTACAAAGTCGATAAAGTGTTCGTTGGCTCTTGTACTAACTCACGTATTGAAGACATGCGAGCTGCAGCTGAAATTGCTAAAGGTCGTAAGGTTGCAGCGAATGTCCAAGCGCTTATCGTTCCGGGCTCTGAGCAAGTTAAGGCTCAAGCGGAAGCGGAAGGCTTAGACGTGATTTTTAAAGATGCAGGCTTTGAGTGGCGTCTTCCAGGTTGTTCTATGTGTCTAGCAATGAATAACGACCGCTTAGGTCCAGGAGAGCGCTGTGCGTCAACTTCAAATCGTAATTTTGAAGGTCGCCAAGGCCGTGATGGTCGTACACACCTAGTGAGTCCAGCAATGGCAGCGGCAGCAGCTATTGCTGGTCACTTTGTTGATATTCGTGAATTATAAGGAGACTAGTCATGTCAGGTTTTAAACAACACACAGGCTTGGTTGTTCCTCTAGATGCAGCGAACGTTGATACCGATGCAATTATACCAAAGCAGTTCCTACAAAAAGTATCTCGCTTAGGCTTTGGTAAGCACTTATTCCATGATTGGCGCTTCCTAGATGACGCTGGCGAGCAGCCAAATCCAGAGTTTGTCATGAACGCTCCTCGCTACCAAGGCTCCTCTATCCTGATTGCTCGTGAAAACTTTGGTTGTGGTTCATCGCGTGAACACGCACCATGGGCACTAGCTGATTACGGCATCAAAGCGATGATCGCTCCAAGCTTTGCTGATATTTTTTACGGCAACTCAATCAACAACCAAATGGTTCCCGTTCGTCTAACCGAACAAGAAGTGGATGAAATCTTCAAATTCGTTGAAGCGAATGAAGGTGCTGAGGTTGAAGTCGATCTAGAGGCGAACCTAGTTCGTGCAAATGGTAAAGAGTATTCATTTGAGATTGATGAATTCCGCCGTCACTGCCTACTAAATGGTTTAGACAATATCGGTCTAACTCTCCAACATGAAGACAAAATTGCTGAATTCGAAGCAAATATTCCTAATTTCTTGAAATAGTCTTCATTCAGAGATGAACTAAAAAGGTTGGCGAACGCCAGCCTTTTTTATTTTATAGCGAAACAAACTAACCAAAAGTTGGGTCTAGTAGTTAACGCTGAAAAATTAAGGGGCCTAACCCATGATACGTATTGTTACTCTGCTACTAACCCTATTTTCATTACACGCCTTAGCGGCACCAAAGTCAGATCTTTGGCCTTATTGGCAGCAATCTAATCAAAGTAATACTGCTATTATTTCTCATCAAAAATGGCAATATTTTCTTGATAGATATTTAGTAATAGAAGGTGATAACACGCTAGTAAAATATGACTCAGTATCAGCCCAAGACAAGCAGAAACTAAATCGCTATATCGATTCACTCTCTGCCATCGACCCTAGAGAATACGCTTTGAATGAACAGTATGCGTATTGGATTAACCTCTATAACGCGATTACTGTCGACTTGATCTTAGATGACTATCCAGTGAAATCTATTACTAAACTTGGCGGCCTGTTCAGTTTTGGCCCCTGGGAAGATAACGTGGTAAATGTCGCAGGTAAAGATCTCACCCTCAATGATATTGAGCATAGAATCCTTCGCCCTATTTGGAATGACCCACGAACTCACTACGCAGTTAACTGCGCAAGTTTAGGCTGCCCCAGTTTGCAACCTCAAGCATTTACCTCGCATAACACTGAACAACTATTAGAGAAGGCCGCAAAAGAATTCATTAATAGTGATAAAGGCGTTTTGCTCTCTGGTGACAATGTCCAACTTTCATCTATTTATGACTGGTTCGCTGAAGACTTTGGTAACAAACAAGAATTGGTGCAGCACCTAACCAAGTATCGCCCTGAATTGAGTACTCTCAGTGGTAAGTTTAACTATGAGTATGACTGGGATTTAAACGATAAAAAGTAGTGAAATAGAAAATTCCAAGAGGGCTGAGAATTAGTGCCATCTTTTTTTATTACAGTAGTTAGCGAAAGCAAGAAACGAAAGAGTTGGATAGCTGTTTTATATCGAGCCTAAAACCAAAAGAGATTCCCTACTCACTCCTTCGTCGTTCTATGGAATGACAGTAAATACATCTTTGATCCAAGAAACAAGTCTCGCACCGCTAGCAAAGCATTAGTTCCTTCCTCCCTTAAACGCAAAAAGCCCGTTGCGTCAGCAACGGGCTTCTAAAACGACAAAACCCAGTCCGAAGACTGGGTTTCTAAATAAGTGGCGGAGCGGACGGGACTCGAACCCGCGACCCCCGGCGTGACAGGCCGGTATTCTAACCAACTGAACTACCGCTCCGCACTGGTTAGACTCTTAAGTCTAAATAAGAACCTGGCGATGTCCTACTCTCACATGGGGAAGCCCCACACTACCATCGGCGCTAATTCGTTTCACTTCTGAGTTCGGCATGGAATCAGGTGGGTCCAAATCGCTATGGTCGCCAAGTAAAATTCTTTACATTTTGCTTTAGGCTCTTAGAAAAAGCATAAAACAAACAGTAACTGGTGCTGATACCCAGACTCGAACTGGGGACCTCATCCTTACCAAGGATGCGCTCTACCACCTGAGCTATATCAGCATCAAGATGTCCTTTAGGACTAAAAAAGCCCGTTCTTTCAAACGGGCTCTTTTATAAATTTAAAGCCTGGCGATGTCCTACTCTCACATGGGGAAGCCCCACACTACCATCGGCGCTAATTCGTTTCACTTCTGAGTTCGGCATGGAATCAGGTGGGTCCAAATCGCTATGGTCGCCAAGCAAA